>CAYYZZ010000067.1:0-11194 GCA_964476235.1 uncultured Streptomycetaceae bacterium
CCCATGTAGGTCTGGATCAGGTCGAAGTACGCCTGGTCGCCGGGGCGGATCAGGCGATCGGTGAAGTTATGCGGGTGCGGACTGCAGCGCTCGCCCGCGATGGCGTTGATCGCCTCCACGCAGTCAGAGCCCATCTCGTAGAAGCGCTTGGTCGCCATCGCGACGATCTCGTTCTCGCGCACGCCGGGCTTCAGCGCTTCGAAGATGTCCTGGTAGACGCCGTCGCCCATCGCCGCCGCGATATTGAGCAGCGTGATCTCGTCGTGGCTCTTGATCTCGCGCGCGTCCAGCATCACCTGCTGCCCGTCCACCACCTTCAGCCCGAGCTTCTGCAGCGCGAACAGGAACCGCGGCTCGCAGACGTCGATGCCGACCGCCATCTTCGACACGCCTTCCTGCTTGAGGATGTCGTGGATCTCCTTGGCCGCGGCCTCGAACAGGCCGACCTTGGGATTGATGGCGCCGCGCAGGCCCACGTTGCCGGCCAGGCAGTGGTTCTTCGGCAGCCAGGGGGCGTAGAGCTTGTGGTGGCGCGCGGCGGAGCCGAAATCCCACACCCAGGGCTCGCCGTTGCCGGTCAACAGGCACCAGCGCGTCAGCTTGTCGCGCGCCCACTCGCCGATGACCGTGCTGGAGATGTAGCGGATGTTGCACTGGTCGAAGACGAGGAGTGCGCCGAGGCCCGACCTGGCGAGCGCGTTGCGCGTGCGGGCGAGGCGGTATTCGTGGAGTCGCCGGAAATCCACGCGCTCCTCGAAATCCACCTGCATGCGGCCGGGCGCCTGTAGCGGGCGCTCCCAGCGGTGGCCGGGATTCGCGGGATCGTAGAGACCGTCCGGCCCCTCTTTCGGGCGGCGCTTCGGGTCGATGCTGGATGCCTTGACGGCTTTCGGCTCAACGGTCTTGTTCTTGCGGGCCATATCTCTGTGTTCTCTGTGATCTCTGTGGCTGATTCTGGTTACGACTTCGGAACCCCCAGCTGCATCGCCATCCAGTCGGCGGTCTGGTCGCGGTAGCGGTACCACAGGTTGTTGACGACGTGGTTGCCGCCCTCGATGATCGACAGCACGCAGGGTCCCGACACTTCCGCCGCGAGCTGCCTGGCGGCATCGACCGGGGTCAGACGATCCCGGGTGCCGGCGACGATGTAGATCGGGCAGGTGATGTTCTTCGCGATGCCCTTCAACGAGACGCGCAACGCGACCTTGCCCGCTTCCTCGAGGTCCTTGCTCTTGGAGCGCACGCGGAACGCTTCCACGTTGATGATCGGGCGGCCCTCGAAGCTCGCCGAGCGCTGGTAGGCGCCGGACAGCGCGACGCAGGCCTTGATGCGCTTGTCGAACGCCGCCGCGCGCGGCGCGTAGTAGCCGCCGAACGACACGCCCCAGATGCCGACACGGCCCGTATCCAGGTCCTTGCGCGTCTCGATGGTGTCGATCACCGCCTTCACCGGCTTCTCGTATTCGGGGCAGATGGCAAAGTCGTACTCGGCCTCGCCCTGCCCTGGCCCGTCGAAGGCGAGCGTCGCCAGCCCGCGCTTCAGGAACCGGTCCTCGTAGTCGTTCATCTCCTCCTTGGTCGAGTCGAGGCCCATGCACATCACCACGACGGGCGGCCTTGCGACGCCCTTGGGCTTGCGCAGGTTCCCGTAGAGCTGCTTGCCCTCGTAGGGGATGGCGACGCGCTCGCCCGGGGGATCGAGCAGCGGCAGCGCCTTGTTGCGGCACTCGATCGCTTTTTTATGCGCTTGCTTCATCTCGCCCAGATCGTTCACGAACAGGAACTTGCCGAAGTGGTAGCACACCGCCGCGCGCGTGTAGTGCTCGCCGGCGGAGAGCTTGAATCCGTCGGCCAACGCCTGGTTACCGAGCTCCTCGTGAAGCGCCGCGCGCGCGCTCCAAGCGCTGCACCAGTCCTCCCAGCGGTCGCAGCCGGACGTCACTTCCTGGAAGTCGGTGAGCGGCACGCCATTGATGACGAAGCGCGGCGCCCAGTGCGAGATCGCCGCCTCCACCCGCGGGTCTTTCGTTGTTTTCCGTTCTGCGACTTCAGACATGCTCCTCTCCCTGGAATCTAATGAGGGGATAGCCCCCTCATGCTTCCCACCATTAATGAAACCGTCTCTTAATTGCCGTCAATTCGCCTGGATGCCCGCCGCCTTGATGACCTTGCCCCACTTGGCGATTTCGCGCTTGAGGAAGCTGTCGAATTCCTCGGGCGTGGTGGGGACAGCCTCGGCGCCTTGGGCCAGCAGGGCCGCCCTGGCCTCCGGCAGCTGCAGCGCCGCCACGACGTCCCGGTTGATCTTCGTCACGATGGCTTTCGGCGTCTTTGCCGGGGCGAACAACCCGAACCATACGCTCGAGTCGAGCCCGGCGAAGCCTGCTTCCACTGCGCTCGGGATGTCCGGGGCCGCCGGGAAACGCTTGGCGCTCAACACGGCGAGCGGCCTGACCTTGCCGGCCCTGGCCTGCACGGCAAGCGTCGTCGTCGACAGGAAAGCCGCCTGGGTCTCCCCGGACACCAGCGCGGTCAGCGCAAACCCCGCCCCTTTGTACGGGATGTGCACGAGCCTCGCGCCGGTCATCTGGTTGAACAGCTCGCCGGAGAGCTGGCTGCTGGAGCCGCCGCCGGCCGATCCGTAATTCACGCTGCCGGGCTTCGCTTTGGCGTAGGCGACGAACTCCTTCAGGTCCTTGACCGGCACCGACGGGTGCACCGCCAGGGCGATCCCCGAGTTCGTCATGAGGGTGATCGGGGCGAAATCCTTGACCGGATCGTAGGCCAGCTTCTTGAACAGGAACTGCGCGCTGGCGTGCGTGCCGATGTGTCCAACCGTGAGCGTATAGCCGTCGGGCACCGCCGCCGCACCGATTTCGGTGCCGATGATGCCGCCCGCGCCGGAGCGGTTGTCCACCACGACCTGTTGCCCCCAGCGTTCGCTGAGCTTCTGCGCGACGAAGCGCGCCGAGATGTCGGACGTGCTGCCCGGCGATCCCGTGATGAGGCGCACCGGCCGGTTGGGGTAGCCAGCCGCCGGATCGGCAGCCGAAGCGGCTGCCGATAATATAAATAATATATTTATAATAAAAATGTTATGAATTTTTCCTCCTTCAGCATTTGGGCACGCCCAAACGCTGAGCCATCCAATCGGCGGTCTGCGTCTGGAATAGATAACGCCGATTATTCGCAACGTGGTTGCCGCCCTTCACGATCAGCAGTTCGCACGGTCCCGAGACTTCCTTGGCGATGCGCTGCGCGTTGTGCGGCGGCGTCAAGTTGTCGAGTTCGCCGCCGACGACGTAGATCGGGCAGGTGATGTTCTTCGCCACGCCCTCGAGCGTGAGCGTCTTCGCCACCTCGCGCGCCGCCTCCAGGGTCTTCGAATGGGAGCGCACGCGGAAAGCCTCGCGCGAGAGCTCGTTGCGGCCGTCGAAGGTCTCCACCCAGCTATAGGGGCCCGAGAGCGAGATGCAGGCCTTCGCCCGCTTCTCGAAGGCCGCCGCGCGCGCCGAGTAATAGCCGCCGAGCGAGACGCCCCACAGGCCCACGCGCTTCGCGTCGAGATCGGGGCGGGTCTCGATAGTGTCCACCACAGCCTTCACGGCCACCTCGTAGTCGCCGCGGATCGGGATGTCGTACTCCGCCTCGCCCTGGCCGGGCCCGTCGAAGGCAAGCGTCGCCATGCCGCGCGCGAGAAAGATGCCCTCGTAGACGTCCATCTCTTCCTTGGTCGAATCGAGCCCCACGCACATCACGACAACCGGCGGTCTGTCGACGCTCGCCGGTTTACGCAGGGTACCCGCGAGAAATTTACCCTCATAGGGAATGATTACCCTCTCGCCGGGGGGCCGCAGATGAGGCAGCGCGAGTTCGCGGCACTCGATCACCTTGCGGTGCGCGCGCTTCATCTGGTCGAGGTCGTGCACGAACATGAACTTGCCGAAGTGGTAGAGGATCGCGGCGCGCGTCAGATGCTCGCCCGCGGACAGCTTGCAGCCATCGGCCAGCGCTTTTTTGCCCAGTTCCTCGTGGATTGCGGCGCGCGCCCCCCACGCCGCGCACCAGTCGTCCCAGCGCGAGATGCCCGCCGTCACTTCGTCGAAGTCGGTGAGCGGCACGCCGCTCGAGACGAAGCGCGGCGCCCAGTGGTGAATCGCGATCTCGACCCGCTTGTCCTTTGCTACGGTGTTTGGGGCATCCATTTTCAACTCAATCAGACCGGATAGTTCTCATCAGCACCATCATGACGAACGCAAAGGATAAAAATAACGATACCGGTTCCCCTGGCGTGCTTGACGGTTCAAATTATTGCATTGCCCTTCTTGGCGCCTTGGCGTCTCTGCGGCGTGTTAATTCTGCTTTTCTTGGCGTCTTGGCGGCTATATTCTTCTTGTTCAATTGATCCGCGCCCCGGCGGCGATCAGCACCTTGGCGAAGCGCTTGACCTCCGAGCGGATGAAAGCGTCGAACTCCTCCGGCGTGGTGGGCGCCGGCGTCGCGCCCTGGGTCAGCATGCGCTCCTTGATGTCGGGGAGATTCAGGATGCGCACGGCCTCCGCATTGAGCACCTTGACCAGGGGGCGCGGCGTCTTCGCCGAAGCGAGCAGCCCGTACCACTGGTCGTATTCGAAGCCGGGCACGCCGGCTTCCGCTACGGTCGGCACGTCGGGGAACAATGCCGAGCGCTTCGCGGTGCTCACCGCGAGCACGACTACCCGACCCGCCTTGACCTGCCCCATCGCCACGAGGATCGGCGAGAAGGTGAAATGGACACGCCCGGTCGCCGCCTCGTTGAGCGACTCGGGGGCGCCTTTGTAGGGAACGTGGGTTGCCTCGATGCCCGCGGCGAGCTTGAACATCTCGCCGTTGATCTGGGTGCCGCTGCCGATGCCCGCCGAGCTGAAATTGATCTGGCCCGGGCGCGCCTTGGCGTACGCGATCAGGTCATTGACCGTTTTCGGGCCAAGCGCGGGCGCCACCACCAGCAGGTTCGGCACGCTAGCAACGCGGGAGATGCCGGCAAAATCCCTGACGGTGTCGTAAGACAGCTTCGAATAGAGCGTCGCGTTGCCGGCGTGGCCGGTGGAAACCATCATCAGCGTATGCCCGTCGGGGTTGGCGCCTAGCACGTACTCGGATGCGATGGTGCCGCCCGCGCTCGGGCGGTTGTCCACCACCACCTGCTGGCCCCAGTTGTCGCTCATCTTCTCGCCCATCCAGCGCGCCAGGATGTCGGTCTGGCTGCCGGCCGAGAACGGCACCAGCATGCGGATCGGCTTGGCCGGGAATTTCTGCTGGGCCGCTGTGGTGGCAGAAAGCGCCGCGGCTACGATCCCCGCCGCGACGACCGCAATGCGTTTCTTCGTGGTTGTCATGTCCTCCTCCTATGCGTGTGGCAGGCGAACCGGTTGACTATTGCACCTTCATGCCGAGTTCCTTGATGAGCTTGCCGAGACGCTCGAACTCGTCGCGCTGCAGGTTGTGGAACTGCTCCGGCGTGCCGTAGCTCGCTTCCGCGCCCTGTTGCTGGAACCGGTCGCGAATGCCCTGCTCCTGGAGGACCTTGATGACATCGGCGTTGAGCTTGGTGATCAGCCGCTTCGGCACGCCCGCGGGCGTTATGTACCCGAACCACGACTCGGACTGGTACTGGGCGAAACCGGCTTCCGCCGTCGTCGGCACGTTGGGCAAGGCCACGGCCCGTTTCTGTGTCGCGACCGCCAGCGGCTTCAACCGGCCTTCCTTCAGCATGGGCATCACCGCGGGCAGCGGAAACACGTAGAAATGCACGCGCCCGGCGATCATCTCCGCGAAGATGTCGCTCAGCGTCTTGAACGGCACGTGCACCGCCTTGATGCCCGCCGCCGCCACCATCATCTCGCCCGCGAGGTGCGAGGAGCTGCCCACGCCGGCCGATCCGAAATTGAGCTGCCCCGGCTTCGCCTTCGCCAGCGCGATGAGCTCCGTGACGTTCGCCGCCGGCACGCCGTTGCCGAGGACGATCACGTTGGGGATGACCGCGACCAGCGTCACCGACGCGTAGTCCTTGAGCGGGTCGTACGGCCGCGGTTCGCGCAGCAGCGTGTTGGACAGGTGCGGCTGCCCGACCAGCGCCAGCGTGTAGCCGTCCGGCAGAGCCTTCTGCACGATCTGGCTGCCGATCAGCCCGCCCGCGCCCGGGCGGTTGTCGATCACCATCTGCTGGCCGTAGACCTCCGACAAGCGGGTGCCCACCACGCGCGCCAGGAAATCGCTTGCGGCGCCCGGTGGAAACGGCACCACCACGCGTACCGGCCGGGCCGGATACTGCTCCGCTGCATCGGCAGCCCAAGCGGCTGCCGATAATATGAACAACACAATTAGAAGCAATCGGTCGTGCATTTCGCCCTCCTCTCCTTTTTAGCGTTTGGGCACGCCCAAACGCTCAGCCATCCAGTCCGCGGACTGGGAACGATACCGGTAAACGCGGTTGTTGGCGACGTGATTGCCGTCTTCGATGAAGCACCGCACCACCGGGCCCGACGCGGCGGCGGCAAGCCGCTCGCCTTCCTGCCAGGGCACGATCCCGTCCTGCTTGCCTGCGACGATGTACAGCGGGCAAGTGATGTTTTTCGCGACGTCCTTGAGGGTCAGTGTTGCCGCATGCTTGCGGGCGTCCGCTTCGGTCCGGGACTGGGAGCGCACCCGGAACGTATCCCGGGTCAGCGCGGGCAGCCGGTCGAAGAACTCCGCCCACTCGAACGGCCCCGACAACGCGATGCACGCCTTCACGCGCTTCTCGAACGCCGCGGCGCGCGGAGCGTAGTAGCCCCCGAGCGACACGCCCCACAAGCCGGCGCGGCCAGCGTCCACGTCGCTCCGGTTCTCGAGAAAATCGAGCACCGCCCTGACCGCCGCCTCGTAATCGCCGCGAATCGCGAAATCGTACTCGCCCTCGCCCTGCCCCGGCCCGTCGAAAGCCAGCGTGGCCATGCCGCGGGCAAGAAATACGCTCTCGTTGGTATCCATCTCCTCCTTGGTCGAGTCGAGCCCCATGCACATCACGACGACCGGCGGCCGCGCCACCGAAGGGCGCATTCCCTCCTGCACGCCCGCCGGCTTGCGCAAATTGCCATGGAGCTGCCTGCCCTCGTAAGGGATGGCGACACGCTCACCCGCCGGAGAAAGCAGCGGCAACGCCAGATTGCGGCACTCGACCGCCTTGCCGTGCGCCTGCTTCATCTGCTCGTAGTCGATGACGAACACGAATTTGGAGAAGTGGTAGCACACGGCGGCGCGCGTCAGGTGCTCGCCGGCGGACAGCCGGTAGCCATCGGCCAGGACCTGGCGGCCCAGCGCCTCGTGGAACGCGGCGCGCGCGCTCCACGCCCGGCACCAGTCCTCCCAGCGCTCGACGCCGGCGGTCACTTCCTCGAAATCGGTCAGCGGAACGCCGTTGGACACGAAGCGCGGCGCCCAGTGCGCGATCGCTGACTGTACCCTGGCATCCGGCATTGATGGATCTCGAGTGGGGTTACCAAGCAGGAGGAAACCACGCCAAGTTTATCAATATTCGGCGTTAGTTGCGCATAAACTGTCGATTTCAGGCCTCGTGCGATGGATGTCTCGTTCACTTCGGCCGTCGTGATCCTGCTGCTGGTAATGGACCCGATCGGGAACATCCCGCTGTTCGTGTCGTTGCTGCGACCTGTCGAGGCGGCGCGGCGTACGCGGGTCATCCTGCGCGAATGCGCCATTGCGTTCGCGGTCCTGCTCGTGTTCGTCTTCTTCGGCGCGGCCATCCTCGGAGTCCTCGGGCTCTCCGACCCATCGCTGACCATCGCCGGCGGCGTCATTCTGTTCCTGATCGCGCTGCGGATGATCTTCCGCCGCCCCGAGGGCGTCTTCGGCGACACGGTGAGCGGCGAGCCGTTCATCGTGCCGCTCGCCATTCCCTCGATCGCAGGGCCGGCGGCAATTGCGACCGTTATGCTGCTGGTCTCGCGCGCGCCGCAGCGGCTGCTCGAGTGGTGCGTTGCCGTCAGTGTTGCCATGCTGGCGACGGTGGCTCTGTTGGTTTCCGCGGATCGCCTCGCTAGATTGGCGGGCGAACAAGGGCTGCTCGCCTTCGAGCGGCTGATGGGGCTCATCCTCACCGCCATCGCGGTGGAAATGCTGCTGCGGGGTATCGAGACCTTCGTCCGCGGCCTATAGCCGCGGACGACAAGGGACGAGGGATGAGGCCCGTTACAACCCTCTGATTGCAATCCGGTGGGGTTGCGTTACTCATCACGCCTCGGGAAGCAGGTTGTAACGGGCTGAGGGCGGATGAGGAAAAAAGCGTGAACCAACTGTGAACCACTAGGGTTTAATTCCTGCCCAGCCGCGCCGGACGGGCGTTTTCAGCCCTCCGCCGGGACAGCTTCCGGCGACCGGCGCGCCATGTTGATATCCCCGTTCCCGGTCACGCCTTTCATGCCGCCCCAGGCAGGCCCTGCCATGGGTCCTGCCGCCCCGCATCCGGCAGCAACGGCCCTCTCCAGAATCAGCCGCCAGGCATCGGGAAGCCAGGAGAACGGCGGTGGTCCGGGTCTGCGCAGCTAACGCCTTGAAATAACATCGGGATGCGGAATTCCAGCGGCAGCCCGGCCGTAGCGGCACAGCAGGTTGTGGGGCATCCGTGTGAAGCGGGTGGGCTGTTACCGGCACGCCTCCGGGCTACTGGCATCCGGACCCGCAAAAAATCATTCACAATTTTTGTGGATAACGTTGTGGGTAACCTGCAAAGACGGGCGCGAAAGCGGCGCAATAACGGGCTCGCGTCTGGATTGCACAAAATTTCATCATCGGAGGATTTTGTCGGACTCGTAGTCCGACAAAATCCTAATGCAAGAATCTCCATGCAAACAGCGGCGATGAGCAACCTGTCGGGGAAGCCCGACAGGTTGCTAGTGCCGTTCCAACTATTTCGAGCTATCCGTGATGCGTGATCGAGGCACGATATTCAGCACAAGGGTCCTCGTGGTCATTAGGCCAATCAAGTTGGAACGGCACTAGCGCTTGAGCACGCGCAGCAGGTTGTAGAAGTCGTCGGTCCAGATGCGGAAGTCGGGATTGGCCGGCAGCGGCTGCGCCACCGACCGGATCGGTTCGGCGGCCAGCAGCCGCGCGTTCTTCGTGACGATGATCTGGTCGGTCCCGGAGATCCAGTAGTCCGCGCCCTCGGTGCCCTCCGGGGCGTCGGACACCAGAACCGCGGTCATGCCGAACTCGGCGGCCAGGCGCTCCACTACCGGCGCGATGTTCACGAACCGGTTGGTCGCCTGGAACACGATCACGCCATCGGGCTTCAAGTGGCGCACGTAGATCGCCATCGCCTCGCGCGTGACGAGATGCATCGGTATCGAGTCCCCGGAGAAGGCGTCGATCGCGAGGAGATCGTAGCGCTGGTCGGGCTCGCGCTCGAGCGAGAGCCGCCCGTCGCCGAGTATGACGTCCGTCTGCGCCGGGCTGTCGCGCAGGAAGGTGAATTCCGTGACCGCGACCGCGGCGACCTGGGGATCGATCTCGTAGAAGCGGAACCAATCGCCCCGCCGCGAGTAAGCGGCGATCGCCCCCGCCCCCAGGCCGATCACGCCGACGCGGCGCGGGCCGCCCGGTAGGCTGGCAAAAGTGCGTCCATAGCCGCTGGTCGGGGAGAAATAGCTGGTGGGCCGGTTGCGCATCGCCGGGTCGAGCAGCTGCCCGCCGTGGTTGATGCCGCCGTGGTACATGACGCGGAACGGGACCGGGCTTGGATAATCGCGGGTGCGGACCACGCCGTAGAAATTGCGCATCTTCACCCGGGTATTGGACAGGTAGTCGCCGATATTGATCACCGTGAACATGGCGGTCGCCACCACCACCGCGAGAGAAGCGCCGGCAACCCACCACTGGCCGGATAGCGTGCGGTAATAAAGCAGCACCGCGCACACGGTGAGCGTGATCCCCAGCTCGTAATAGCCCGAGAGCAGTTTGGGGGCGGCAATGCCCACCAGCAACGCGCCGATGGCCCCCCCGACTGACACCATCAGGTAGAACGTGGTCAGGTAACGCGGCCCGGGCTTCATCAGGGTGAGCTCGCCGTGACAGAACATGCAGCACACGAACAGCCCCACCGCATAGAGCGGCGCGGCGGTCCACAGCTCGAGCGAGCCGCTGTACCACGCCATCGCCGGGATCAGCACCGCCGCCAGCGTGACGAACACCCCGCGGTGATACCAGCGCGGGTGGTCGAAGCACAAGATGAAGGTGATGAGATAGAGCGAGAGCGGCACCACCCACAGGAACGGTATCGAAGCGATGTTCTGGGTGAGGTGATTGGTGACCGCAAGCAGCAGGCATGAGCCCGTCGCGGAAAGCGCGATCCACAGCAGGCGCCTGCCGACGGTCGGCGCTTCCTCCGCGCCGCTGCCGGCCTGCTCGACCGTCGCGGGTGCTGCGGCAGGGCCGCGGGTGCTCAGGTACGCGGTTATTCCGCACAGGAGCACGAAGCCGGTATAGGCGATGGTCCATAGCCACGACTGCGCGGCGAGCGGCAGGAAGGGCTCGATCAGCACCGGGTACGACAGCAGCGCGAGCAGCGACGCTAAATTCGACAGCGCGAACAGGCGGTACGGCACGGCATGCCGGAAACACTGCCAGAACCAGACCTGCACCAGCGGGCTCGTGGTCGACAGCAGGAAGTACGGCAGGCCGATGGTCGCGCCGAGCAGCCCCAGTATCAGCAGCGTGGGCTCCCCGCCCTCCCCGCCGGGCTTCCAGTGCGCGTCCGGGATGATCGGCAACACGAGCAGGCTCGCGGCGAGCAGCGCGATGTGCAGCCAGGCCTGCCGGCGCGGGGCGAGAAGCCGCGTCGTCCAATCGGAATAGGCGTAGCCCAGCAGCAGCACCGACTGGAAGAACACCAGGCAGGTGGCCCAGACGGCGGCTGCGCCGCCGAACCACGGCAGGATCTGCTTGGCGATGACGGGCTGGACCAGGAACAGCAGGAAGGCGCTGAGAAAGATCGTCGCGACGTGCAGCAGCATGGAGCGGCGGTGCCGAGTGTTGAGTTTTTAATGTTGAGTGTTAAGTTGTGGCCCGCGCGATTTTAACTCATCACTCAACACTCAACATTCATCACTCAGGGCACGGCCCTGATGGCGCGCTGGCCTTGGGCAAACGTTTCTCC
>CAYYZZ010000068.1:0-7215 GCA_964476235.1 uncultured Streptomycetaceae bacterium
GGCGCGGCGAGTGGAAGGCCATCCCCGAGTCGTGCCTGATGGCGGGCGGGCTGCTCGCCATGATGAAGTACGTGCTCGGCGGGCTGACGGTGGACGCGCCGCGCATGCTCAGGAACCTCGACTTGCTGGGCGGCTTTCTGCTGTCCGAGCGCGTTATGTTCGTGCTGTCGGAAAAGGTCGGCAAGCAGACCGCGCACGACCTGGTGTACGAGGCCTCGATGCACGGCATCGAGCGCGGCGTCAGCTTCGAGCGGGCGCTGATGCAGGACCCGCGCGTGGCGGCGGCGCTCACGCCGGAAGAATTGCGCAAGGTGCTCGACCCCACGACCTACATCGGCCTCGCCCCGCAGATCGTGGACAAGGTACTGGCCGAAACGAAAGCGAGCGGCTGGCTGGACTAGAATCCGTGAGTCGTGAATCGTGAGTCGTGATTCGTTTTCCGGCTTGCTTTCGCGACTTTCACATTGATCGATTCACGAATCACCAATCACGAATCACGGTCTTGAAATGAAAATCTCAATCCTCGACGACTACCAGAACGCGGTGCGCACGCTGAGGTGCTTCCCCAAGCTCGCCGGCCACGACGTCACGATCTGGAACGACCACACCAAGGACAACGACACGCTCGCGCAACGGCTGAAGGACACCGATGCGCTGGTGATGATCCGGGAACGCACGCCGATCCGCGCGCCGCTCATCGAGCGCCTGCCGAAGCTGAAGCTCATCAGCCAGTCGAGCGTCTACCCGCACATCGATCTCGATGCCTGCACCCGGCGCGGCATCGTGCTGTGCTCGGACATGCATCCGGGCGAGCCGTCGTATGCGACCGCGGAGCTCGCCTGGGGGCTGATCATCTGCGCCCTGCGCAGCATTCCGCAGGAAATGGCGGCGCTGAAGAGCGGGCGCTGGCAATCGACGATCGGCTACGCGCTGCGCGGCCGGACGCTCGGCATACTCGGTTACGGCCGCATCGGCGCGGTGCTGGCCCGCTACGCCAGGGCCTTTGAAATGGGCGCGCTGGCCTGGGGCCGCAGCCGCTCGGCGGAACGCGCGCGCGCCGACGGCGTCGAGTTCGCCGCGAGCAAGGAGGCGTTGTTCGAGCGGTCGGACGTGCTGACGCTCCACGTGCGCCTGACGCCGGAGACGCGCGGGCTGGTCACCGCGGCGGACCTCGCGCGCATGAAGCCGGCTTCGCTCATCGTCAATACCAGCCGCGCCGGGCTGATCGAGCCGGGCGCGCTCGTCGCCGCGCTGAAGGCGGGACGCCCCGGCATGGCCGCGGTGGACGTATACGAGGAAGAGCCCATGCTGAACCCGGACCACCCGCTGCTCAAGATGGGTAACGTGGTGTGCACGCCCCACCTGGGCTATGTCGAGCGCGAGGGCTACGAGCGCATCTTCGGCGCGGCCTTCGACCAGATCCTCGCGTTCATCGCCGGCAAGCCGTTCAACGTGATCAATCCGGAAGCGCTCAAGAGCCGTGAATCGTGAATCGTGAGTCGTGATTCGACTGAAAGTCCATTACAGGAGGAAGGCAAGATGAGAATCGCAGGATGTGTGGTTGTGTTGCTCACCGGCATCGTGGCCGCCGCATCGGTCTGGGCGCAGGACGCCGCGAAGGATTACCCGAACCGGCCGGTGCGCTGGGTGGTGCCATTTCCGCCGGGGGCGTCGAACGACATCATCGCGCGACTCGTGGGGCAGAAGCTGACGGAGGCGTGGGGACAGCAGTTCGTCGTCGACAACCGCCCGGGTGCGGGAGGACTCATCGGCGGCGACGTCGTGGCGAAAGCAAGCCCTGACGGCCACACGTTGCTGCTGGCGAACCCGGCGCCGAACGTCAACAGCGTGCTGATGCACAAGCAGCCGCCTTATCGCATCAACGACCTTGCGCCCGTGGTGTGGATCGGCTACGCGCCGCTCATCATCGTGGCGAATCCCAAGTTTCCGCCGAATTCCGCGAAGGAACTGGTCGATTACGCCAAGTCCAACCCGGGTAAGGCTAACTGGGCATCCTCCGGCGTCGGTAGCAGCCTGCATATCGGGCTCGCGGTGTTCCAGATGGCCACCGGCGCCAACGTCACGCACGTCCCCTACAAGGGCACCGCGCCGGCGTTGATCGAACTCGTCGGCGGCAACATCCAGTTGATGTACACCACCAGCGTCAGCGCCGAGACGCAAATCAAGGCGGGCCGCGTCAAGGTGCTGGGCATTGCCGCGAAGAAGCGGCAGGCGGTGCTGCCCAATGTGGCGACCTTCGAGGAGCAGGGGGTCAAGAACGCGGAAGCCATCGTCTGGTTCGGCATGGCGGCGCCGGCGAAGACCCCGCGCGCTATCGTCGAGAAGTTGAACCGGGAGGTCAACAAGGTGCTGCAGCTTGCCGACGTGAGGCAGCGACTCGACCAGCTCGGCCTGGAAGTGGAAGGCGGCACGGTCGAGAAATTCGATGCCTTCGTCAAGTCGGAGGCAGCCCGCCTGACGCAACTGATCAAGGCCGGCGCGGTCCAGGTTGAGTAGACAGGATAGTGCCGGTTGTTTAGAGCCCCTAACATAATGAAACGCGCGTGCGTTGCGAGCCAGAATCGTCGATAGCGCGAAGCAAGGTGAAGCCAATACTCGCTGTATTGGCAAGCCGAGCGACAAAGCTAACGGCGATTTGGGCCGCAACCCCTTGAGGGCTGGCGCGATTTTGGCCTAGGGCGCTCCCACCGACTCACTCTGATTTTGGCCGCTAGATTATCTGCTGCACGTTTCCAGCCAAAATCGTGACAGCGCAGCGTGTGTTTCATTATGTTATGGGCTCTTAGGCAACTTCGTTTAGACCCGGTTACGCGAGTCTAGTAGAATCCATTTCCAGACAGGGGGCGCAGCGCAGGGGCGCTGCGGCCCTTCATAAACAGGAGGGGGACATGAACAAACTGCTGCATACCTTACTGGCGGGCGCGCTGCTCGCCGTTTCGCCGATCGCCGTGCTGGCCCAGGGCGGCTATCCCACCAAGCCGATACGCCTGATCGTGGCGTTCGCGCCGGGCGGCTCGACCGACATTATCGCCCGGCTGGTTGGGCAGAAACTCTCCGAGCGCCTCGGCCAGCAGGTCATCATCGACAACCGCGGCGGGGCCGGCGGCACCATCGGCACCGACATCGCGGCCAAGTCCGACGCGGACGGCTACACGCTCACCATGGGCACGACCAGCACCCACGTGATCGCGCCGGCCATCTTTCCCAACGTCAAGTACGACCCGATCAAGGATTTCGTGCCGATAACGCTGGTCGCGTCCACGCCCTACCTGCTGGTGCTGCATCCCAGCGTGCCGGCGAAGTCGCTGAAGGAATTCGTCGCGCTGGTGAAGTCGCAGCCGGGCAAGATGAATTACGCGTCCGCAGGCTCGGGTACGACCACGCAGCTCGCGATGGAGATGCTGAAGCTCGCGGCGGGCATCGACATCGTCCACGTCCCCTACAGTGGCAACGGCCCCGCGGGGACCGCCACCATGGGCGGGCAGGTGCAGGCGTTGTTCGGCAGCATGCCTGCCGTGCTACCGTTTGCCAAGGCGGGCAAGATGCGGCCGATCGCGGTGGGCACGGCCAAGCGCTCGCCGGCGTTGCCCGACGTGCCTACGGTCGCCGAGCAGGGTTTCCCGGGATTCGAGGTGTCGTTGTGGCTCGGTTTCTTTGCGCCCAAGGGCACGCCTGCCCCGATCACCACCAAGCTCTACAACGAACTGGTGAGCATCGCAAAGTCGCCGGAAATGAAGGAGCAGTTCGAGCGCAACGGCGCCGACCCGGCCACGACCACGCCGGCCGAGCTCACCAAGCTCATGAAGTCCGAGCTGGACAAGTACTCGAAGGTCATCAAGGCCGCCAACGTCAAGCTGTAGCACGGGACAACGGTACGGGGCCGCTGATGGCCCCGGCACCGGTTTGGGGCAGGGCGCACCCGCCGGATGCACGCCCGTCGCGATACGGACTGCTAATCGCCGCTTTCGGCGGGCATGGTGCTTGCTACAGGTTCGAGGTAGCCTGAAACCCGAGGTTTCCTATGAAGCCCAGTTGTTTTCCGGCCGCCGCCGCCGTCCTGCTCGCGGTGTTGCCCGCTGCGGCGCTGGCCCAGGCCTATCCCGCCAAGCCGATACGAATGATTGTTCCATTTGCGCCGGGCGGCCCCAACGACATCCTCGGCCGCCTGGTGGCGCAGAAGCTCACCGAGCAGCTGGGGCAGACGGTGGTGGTCGAGAATCGCGGCGGGGCCGGCGGCACAATCGGGCTGGACGCCGCCGCCAAGTCGCCTGGCGACGGCTATACCCTGGCCATGGGCGGATCGAGCAACATGGCGGTGGCGCCCGCTCTTTATCCCAAGCTGCCGTACGACTCGCTGAAGGACTTCACGCCGATCATCAACGTCGCCCATGTGCCGTACGCCATCGGCCTCAACCCCACCGTGCCCGCGAAGAACGTGAAGGAGCTGGTCGCGATCGCCAGGCGCAAGGCGAACTACCTGAGCTACGGCTCGTCCGGCACCGGCAGCATATCGAGCCTGGCCGCGGAGCTTTTCAAGTCCGTGTCCGGCACCCAGATCGTGCACGTTCCGTATAAAGGCACCGCGCCGGCGCTGACCGATGTCGTGAGCGGCCAGATCGATATGATGTTCGCCGACTTCTCGCTGATCCACAACCTCGCCAGGACCGGAAGGCTCAGGATGGTCGCGGTGACCGGCTCGAAGCGGTCTCCCGCGGCGCGGGAAGTGCCGACGGTCATGGAGTCGGGCCTGAAGGGCTACCAGATCGAGCCGTGGTTCGGCGTGGTCGCCCCTGCGGGCGTCCCGCGCGAGATCGTGTCCCGCCTGAACGGCGTGATCGCCGCGGGGCTGAAGGCGCCCGACGTGACGCAGCGGCTGGACGCGCTCGGCTACGAGCCGATCGGCGGCACGCCGGAGCAGTTCGCCGCCACCATCAGGGCCGACATCCCCCGGTATGCGAAGATCGTCAAGACGGCGGGGATCAAGGCGGAGCCCTGATGACCCCTGATGCTGCGTGACCTGATGCTGCGTGACCTGATGCAGCGTGACGTGGTGATGCGTGACATGACGAAGCGTGACAAGTGATTGGCAGGAGCGGCGCTTGAGTTATGGGTCGGCTCAGAACTTTGGGAACCGTATGCGACTGACCATGAGGGAACCGGAAACCGCAAAAAACAGCACCAACGGATGAAGCGTGAAGCCGGCGATTACGACCTGTCCGAACCAGAGGGACTCACCCAATGCGCCCTGTAAGGCGGCCACGAGCATCAGCATGACCAGCAGCACGGACGTTGGGATAGGAGTTCCCTCGAAGTACTTCACTTTGCTGCCGCCGTCGGACAGTTCCTCGGCCGTAATGTTGTAGCGCGCCAGGCGGGAGACTCCGCACGCGACAAAATAGGCCAGGACAATGCGGTCGTAAAAGCCCTGCATGCCGCAACCGTACCCAATCACGGCTGGGGCAACGCCGAAGGAGATGACATCGGCGAGAGAATCGAGCTCACGACCCATGGCAGAAGTCTTCTGCCGCCACCGGGCAATCCGCCCATCCAGGATATCGAAGACTAGAGCGACAATGACCATCCCGCACGCGAAGTAGACATGCCTGACGTCGTTCGTTTGCAGGTACGTCATCATCGAAAACAATGCCCCCGTTCCGCAGACCGCGTTTGCCAGTGTGAACCAGTCGGCAAGATGGAACTCCCGAATCATGGAGAAGGGCTTATTCAGTCTATTTATCGTCATGGCGGACAGGATATCCCAATGTGTCAAGAAGTGATTGCATTTAGCAGGGTCTGACCCCGAGGTTGTTCATCGTGCGGCCTAACGCGTGCGTCAGCCGCGCCCGCTTGCGGGCGTCGGCTGCATCAAGTGGCTAGAGCGCATCATCCGATCTTGCAGCAACCTGCGTCCCTCAGCGGACCGGCTGAGCGCGGTCGACGGCTGCGCCGCGCAGGATCACCGCCGAGATGCGCCGCGTGTTGGCAATGTCGTCCAGCGGGTTGGCGTCGAGAACGATGAAGTCGGCGCTCTTGCCGGCTTGCAGTGTGCCCGCGTCGGCGATCCGCAGGAACTCGGCCGAATTGCGCGTCGCCGCGACGATGACCTGCATCGGCGTCATCCCGGCCATCACCATGTCCAGCATCTCGTCGTGCGGACCCCACGGCCGGTTGCCGTCGGTGCCGAGCGTGATGCGTACGCCCGCGGCATTCAGCTTCGCCAGGTTGCGCGCCTGTATCCCGTAAAAGTGCTGCGCCGTCGGCCGGTCGTAATTGACCGATTCGAGCTTCGCGAGCTCGTCGGCAGGAAGGCCCGCCTGCAGCCAGCCCAGGTCCACCTTCACGCCGCGATCCGGCAGGTTCGGGGTGAGCACCAGGTTCGGGCGCTGCTTGAACATGGCCACCGTTTCGTCGTCGATGTCCTTGTCGCGAACGCCGTGCGCGAGTGCGTCCACCCCGGCGCGCATGAGCCCTTTCCCGTCCTCGAGATCGAAGATGTGCGCGCTGACCCGCAGTCCCCGCTTGTGCGCCTCGTCGATGATGGCGGCGTAGATCTCGGGGGTCAGCTTCTTGTACTTGCCGTCCCTCGAGTCAACCCAGATCTTGACCACGTCGACCTTGTGCGCAGCGAGCTCCTGCACCGCTTTGCGGCCCTCGGCTTCGGTCGTGATCCAGATAGGCGCTGTCGTGCGCCCCGGTTCGGGCATCGTGATCCCGCGGCCTGCGCTGAGAAAGCGCGCGGCACCGGGAATCGCCTCACTGCGGATATCGAGCAGCTCGTAGGGGTCCGTGCCCATGCTCAGCGCGGCGCTCACGCCGTAATAGGCACGTAATTTCAAGTCCCGTATGAGCGCTTCGCGGGTGCGGCCGAGATGGACGTGAGTGTCGATGATCATCGGCATCACGGTCTTGCCCGCGAGGCTCACGCGCGCGGCGCCGGCAGGCACTCGGACGTCGGCCGCTGCGCCGGCCTGGGCGATCTTCGTGCCGTCCACGACCAACGTCGCCTTTTCGATCACGCGCCCGTCGCCCACGATCAGCCGCGCGCCTTCGAACGCCGTCACGGACTGCGCGGACGCCGGGATCGCGAATCCGGCGAGGACACCGAGGATAACGACTGCGGCGACTGCGACCACATGTATCCGGCTCATTGGAACCTCCAGAGTATTCGCTCTAACGTCCGCGGTGAAATGCGCG
>CAYYZZ010000068.1:7315-11093 GCA_964476235.1 uncultured Streptomycetaceae bacterium
CCGGCTCATTGGAACCTCCAGAGTATTCGCTCTAACGTCCGCGGTGAAATGCGCGCGCGAGCGACGCTCGCGGAGCGTCATTTTCGACCGCACGGTTAGGTTGCCTTAGTCCACAACTCTGGCGAGCGAAACGCATATGAGTAGAGTCCGACAAAAAGTACCAGATATAGCGGGACGATCGTTACGCCAAGGCCGATAACGAACACTGTTCCAACGTCTGATAATGGGACCTCTGAGATGAAACCGTACAACATCCACAGCGCTTCGGCGATACTCGCGCCGAAGATCCATTGCCAGGACCGACGGGTAGCGATCGAACGCGCATACGCATATCCGAATAGACCTACAAGCTGTGCGATGTAGAGCGGCATTAACACGAAGCCCTCAAATACCTCGCTTGAGTCAGTCTCATTTGAGTCATCCAGCGAAAGAACCGTCGGAAGCACGATGCCACCAATCGTCATTGCGACCATCAGGAAGAAATATATCTTCCAAAACATGCGCCATCGCACTGGCAACCTAACGTTCAATCATAAGCAAAAATGCTGATTAACATGGTCGTCCCCGGTCTTCGTTTCGTCAACTTGCCTCTGAATCAGCGCGTTACGGAGTTATGTCATCAAGGGGTTTGTGTTAGGCCGCAGAAAATGAGACATCTACATGAATCCACGGGAGGATTTTCTCCCTCTCCCGACCTCCCGCTCTCCCGATCTCACGTATTCCACGGCGAGAGGGACGCGGCGCCGAGGCCAGCGACGCGGCCGGTGACGAAACATTCCGCGATGTTGCCGCCGGAGAGGTAGAGGTGGCCGAAGGAGCTGCCGAGTTCGCCAGCGGCGTAGAGGCGGGGAATCGGCTTGCCGTAGACGTCGATGATGCGCGATTGCGCATCGTGCACCGGCCCGCCCTGTGTATTGGATAGCGTCGCCCACACCGGCGCGCCGTAGAACGGCGGGGTGCGTATCGGCGTCATGGTGCCGCCGGGGCGCCCGAAATCCTCGTCACGCCCGCGCCCACACTGCTCGTTCCAGCGCGAGACGGCCGTCACCACGGCCTCGGGCTCGAGCCCGAGCTGGATCGCCAGCCCTTCGAACGTATCGGCGCGTTTCAATATTCCCAGCCCGACTTCCTTCAGGTTGTCATCGCTCCAGTCGTAGCGGGTCCCCTTGTCGTTGGAAGTCGCCTTGCCGAGCGGGTACATCTTCCGGCCGGCCTCGTCGCAGACCATGAACGCGGGATTGCGCGGGAAGCGCTGCTTCACCGGGTCGAACTGCTGCATTTGGCGCACGCCCGTGTCCTGGGTGTAGGGCTGGTACTCGGACATGAAGCGCTGGCCGTCCTGGTCCAGCAGGATCCACGCCATCTTCACCCTGGCCTTGTCCTGCTCGCCGGGGAACCAGTCGGGAAAGCGCTTGAGCCGGAGCGCGTAGGGGTAGGCGGGGTCCGTGTGACGGAAGCCGTAGGCGCCGTGGATATGCCACATGTGCCACAACGCGGCGCCGAGGTCCTGCGCCATGCGGATGCCGTCGCCGGTGTTGGTGCGGGCCGCGGCGTTGAGGACGGGCTTGCCCTCGAGGAACTGGGCTTTCATGTCTGCGTTGCCCTCGAAGCCACCGCTGGCGAGGATCACGCCCCGGCGCGCCTGGATCGTCCGTTCTGCGCCGTCCGCCGCGACCCGGATGCCGTGCACTTCACGCGTCGCAGGATCGGCGATGAGCCGCAACGCCGGCGTGGCAAGCCGGATCTCGACGCCGCGCTTCGCCAGGTGATCGTGCACGATCTTGTACAGTTTGGGTCCGCCCGGCGCGCCGTTCGCCCAGGGATAGTGTTTCTTCGCATCGAAGCCGGGAACGTCCACCACCGTGGTGTGATAGAAAGCCTCGCTTCCCGGCAGCGGATAGTTGGCCCCGACGCGACGCTTCTCGGGATCGTCCCCGCCACTCGCCGCCTCGGCAACGGAGGTGCTGATGACCGCGCCGTTGATTTTCGCGAGTTCGCGCACATAGGCTTCGAGCTCGCACATGCCCCGCGCCAGCGCTTGCAGCACGTCGTCCGGCGTGCGCCCGTCGTTGGTCGCCTTGAGGTATGCGAAAGCGCCTTTGGGATCGCGCGCGCTCCTGACCGCGCCGTAGGAGCAGATCGAGAGCCCGCCCGGTACTTCCGATTTCTCGATCAGCAGGACTTTGGCGCCGGCGTCAGCCGCGGTGATCGCCGCGATACCGCCGGCCAGCCCGGAGCCGACGACGACGACATCAAAGCTTGCTTCAAAACTCATGAGCGAATTCTTGCCGGGCCTCGCCCTTCGCGAGGAGTGAGTCGCCGCCCCTCAGGCGCGTCGTCGGCCGCGCGGTCACTACGCGGGCGTAATGATCTGGATGTGCTGGCGGTTGATGTCGATGAACGGGGCGGCAAGCACCTGGCGGCCTCCGAGCTCGGGTTCGAACACTTCCGCGTCGGTGACGGCGATGAAGCTCTTGGCCTCGACGACGAAGTCGGTCACGCGGGCGCCGGGCAGAACATCGATGTAACCCTTGATGCGGTAATTGCCGGTCAGGATGGTGACCTTGGTCCTGTTTTCTGCGGTAGTCATGGATGGCTCTCCTGGGTTGGTCCGTCAATTGCTCCATTTAAAGCACGCCATGGCGCGGAATGTGTTTCGCGCCATGGCTCAATCAAAGTTGAGCACGCCCGAATTGCCCGGCTCGAAGATCCCGATGCCGCCGACAGCGGGCGGGAGCTTCACCAGCAGCCGGCGGTTGCCGAGCACGTGCACGGGAACGCCCGATTCTCGCAAGTGCTCGCCGGTCGCCGCCATGTTCTCGCTGGTCAGCACGGTGCCGGCGATCCAGGGCAGGGCGGGCGGCGCGACGTCCAGCCGGCGCCGCAGGGCATCCGGATCCAGAAACAGCAGATAGCCGCGCGGTGTGGCTACGCGCCATACGCTGCCGCTTACCTGGGCGAGCAGTCCGGTGTAGCGCGCGTAACGCTGGGCTGCCTCCTGCGCATCGGTAACGCACAGTATCATGCCCGTCAGCCCGGACGCATGGTTGGCGTGCCCCATCCAGCGCGGCTGCCATAGCAGATCCGGCGTGTGCTGCTGGCAGAACTGGATGCGGCCCTCGGCCATCGTTCCCGGCGGGACGCGCACCACGGTGAAACGCGCGGTCTCCCGCCCATGCTCCGTGTCGATCTCGCGCTGAAGGGAGACCGGGTCGAGCGGGGAGAATCCGCCCTTCGCGAGGCGGGTGCGGTCCACCTCGGGCGCGGTGGTGCCGAAGGCAATGAGGTGCACGCCGACGTAACGCTTGATCGAGGCGCGCAACTGGCTCGCAATGGGGGTATCCCCGGTCGGCGTCAGGAATTCCAGGTAGCCGCGATCGAGCATGACGCAACGGTTTCCGGCACCGGCCGGCACGAGCGGCCCGCCCGGCTCGGAGCGGTGCGATTGCGCCGAGAAGGGCGTGAGCGTGAAGCCAAGCTTCTCCAGCGCGCTGCTCGCGGCGTCGATATGCGGCACGAAGTGCGCCACGTGATCCAGCACTAGCTCACCAGGGGCAGGCACCTGCGCGGAGGCAACGGATTTCATTCCGGCATACCGCGAAGGCGTGATTTGTGATTCGTGATTTGTGATTCGTGCAATGGTTCTTGCTTTCGCCTGGCCGGGCGGAAGGAGATTCCTGACCAAGTCGATTCACGATTCACGAATCACGATTCACGGTTGTCAATATCCGCGTCGCGGATCGACGCGGCTAACCAGCGGCTTTCCCTTCAGAAACCG
>CAYYZZ010000069.1:0-9229 GCA_964476235.1 uncultured Streptomycetaceae bacterium
CGGGCAGCGTGTCACGCACTGGCGGGCACGTGGCAGGCTTCCTGAGACTGCGCATACCCGGTCCGGCAACGTGCACCTTTCACGTGGGCGACAGCACCACGTACCGGCCGATCGTTGCGACGTTTAACGCGGGGACTACCGCAGGAGATCTGACGGGCTCGGTCAGCCAAGCTGCCGGCGATCATCCCAACATAAGCACGTCGGCCCTTGACAGTGCCCAGAGCGTCAACCGTTACTGGACATTCACCAACAGCGGGGTGGGTTTGTCCGCATCCGGCTATGACGCCACGTTCAATTTTGTCTCCGGCGATGTGGATGGAGGCGCGGATCCCCTGCAGTTCGACGTGGAGCGCTGGGACGGCGCAGCGTGGAACGCCGCCACCGTTGGCGCCCGTACCTCGACCTCGACGCAGGCCACCGGCATCACCGCCTTCGGCGCTTTCGCCTCGGGCAAAAAGATGGGGGGACTTCCCCCGTCGGGCAGCTTCAATGCCTTCGAGACCAGCACCTCGGCGGGCGCGATGACCGGCGTGATCCGCACCAAGGTCGCGGGCAGCGCGTTCAGCCTGGACGTGGTCGCCATCGCGAGCGGGGCGCAGCAAGCGGGCTTCACCGACGCGGTGATCGTCGAGCTGCTTGGCAACAACACCCTCGGTGTGTCGCTCGATGCGCAAAACTGCCCGACCTCCTTTACGCTGGTGCAGACGGGGGCGCCCAATCCGACGATCACCGGCGGGCGTTCAACGGTCGCCTTCGCGGCGGTCGTCAACGCCTGGAAGGACGTCCGGGTCCGCGTCAGATGGCCCACATCCGCGCCGACCGTGACCAGCTGCTCGACGGACAACTTTGCGATCCGGCCGAGCGGGATCACGGTGAGCGTCATCGACGCTACCTGGACCACGCCGGGCGGTGCGCGCATTCTCGATAACACGGCCGCGAGTGGAGGCACGGTGCACAAGGCCGGTCAGCCGTTCCGTGTCACGGCGGTCGCCGCGCCGGGGTCGGCGACACAGTACGACGGCAGCCCGACCGTGTTGACTGGCGCCTGTCTCACGCTGGCCGGCATGACCGGATGTTCCAACGGCACCTTCAACGTGCCGGGCGGCGGCTGGAGCGGTGCCGGAACCCGCGTCAACGACAGCGCAACGTATAGCGAGGCGGGCGCGTTCACGCTGGAGCTCGAGGACCAGAATTTCGCAAGCGTGGATGCGGCTGATTCCACGCTTGCCGAACGCACGGTGCCACAGGCAGGTGGCGCGATCCAGGTCGGACGCTTCGTGCCGGACCATTTCATCGTTGCACCGCACGGCGCGGCACCGGCGCCCCAATTCCAGACTTTCGGCAGCGCTTGTGCCGGGGTGCGCTCATTCACCTATATTGGCCAGCCGTTCGGTTACGTCACGCCGCCGCAGGCGCTGGTGACCGCCCGCAACTCGGCTGGCGGCACTACCACGAACTATCGCGATTCGTTGTGGAAAATCACGACCGCCGCGCCTACCGATATCACCCAGACCTACGACAACAACAGCGTGGGTCCCGCGATCGACGCCTCGGCTGCGACGAACGCGCCGACCGTGCTGCCGCTCAATGACGGCACCGGCACCGTTACGGTGAACTCGCTCGACCGCATTTTCTATACGCGCAGCCTGACGACACCGGTTGCGCAGTTCAATGCGGACATTTCCCTGACGATCTCGGCGCGCGACGATTCCGAGGCCGATGGGCAGATTACGACCACGACTGCTACGCCATTCACTACGATCGCTTTCGACTCCGGCAACCAGTTCCGCTACGGCAGGCTGCGTATTGGCAACGCCAACGGCTCGCAACTCGTTCCGCTGCCAGTGCCGATGGAAACCCAGTACTACAGCGGCGCGCCGGCCAACGCTTTCTTTACCAACACCGCCGATAACTGCACGACGCTCGCCGGCACCAACATCACGATGGGCAATTTCCAGGGCAGCCTCGGACCGCTCGCCTCGTGCAAGACCAACATGAACGCGAGTATCACGTTCACGGCCGGCCGGGGCAACCTGCTGCTCACCGCCCCGGGAAGCGCTAACGGCGGCAGCGTGGACCTGACCCTTCAGCTCGGCACTGGAGCGTTCGGCTCGACCTCGTGCGTAACCCCCGGATCGCCTCCGCCGCAAGCGACGAATGGCGCCAACCGCGCCTACCTGCAGGGCAATTGGACGGGGGGCAATTTCGACCAAAACCCGACCGGGCGCGCCGCGTTCGGAGTATTTAAAGGCGCCGAAGAAGTTATCTTCATCCGGGAAAACTTCTAGTCGTTTTAGGCGGTTACGCAACACCGCTTGTCATATCGCTGAAAAAAGCGTTCCAACGCCTTGACATTATTGAATTTTATGGTAGTTTCGCCTAATTGGTCGAAATGGGCTCTTGAAAATGAGGCTGTTCGGTTCCAAGGGGCGGAAACCGGGCTGGTTCTGCATCAACCTGATGCCGGACCGGGTCGACGTTTGCCATGTCAATGCGACCGGCAGGGCGCGTCCCGAAATCCTGCTGTGTGACTCCTATCGCAAGGAGGGCGGCGATAAGGCGACGCTCTCCCGCCTGCGGCGCGAGCTCGACCTCGACAGCTATCGTTGCACCACGTTGCTGAGAAGCGGCGACTACCAGATCGTGCAGGTGGAGGCGCCCGCCAACGTGCCGGAGCAGGAAGCCAAGAGCGCGGTGCGGTGGCGCATCAAGGACATGATCGACTACCCGGTGGAAGCGGCGACGGTGGATGCGGTCTTCATTCCCGCGGCGGACGGGGCGGCTGGCCGCACCCCGCAGATGCTGGCGGTGGCCGCGAAAAACGACGCCATCGCCGCCAGCATCAAGCCGTTCAACGATGCCGATATCCCGCTCGAGGTGATCGACATACCGGAGTTCGCGCAGCGCAACCTCGCCCAGCGGCTCGAGCTGGAAGGGCGCGGGCTGGCCTTGCTCGCGTTCGACGAGCGGGGCGGGCTGCTGACGTTCACCTGCGGGGGCGAGCTCTACCAGTCCCGCCGCATCGAGATCTCGCTCAAGAGCTTTGACGGCGCCGGCCCCGAGCAGCGCAAGGGCCTCTACGACCGCCTGGTGCTCGAGCTGCAGCGCTCGCTCGATCACTTCGACCGCCAGTTCCGCGACATCGCGGTGGCGCGGGTGATGGTGACGCCGGTGCCGGGCGCGGACGACATGCGGGAGCACCTCGCCGCCAATCTCGACGTGCCGGTGGCGCTGATTCATTTGTCCGAGATCATGGATTTCCCGCACCTCCCCGAACTGCACGAGGACGCGCGCCAGGCCCAGTGCCTGCAATTGATCGGCGCGGCGATGCGGGAAGAGGTGGCGGCATGAATTACGTCATGCCGGTCGCGGGTCGCGGGTCCCGAGTCACGGGTCTTGAGTTATTCACGCGCCGATGCGGAGGTGCTTATCCGTCCGGAAGCGCGTCAGAGGCGCGTGAATGAGCCAGAACATCAATCTCTTCAACCCCGCGTTCCGCAAGCAGCGGCAGATGCTGACGCTCGCCACGGTGGCGCAGTTCCTGGGGATCACGCTCGTCGCGCTGTTCGGCTATCACTACTACCTGCAACAGCAGGTCGGCGGCCTGGTCGCGGAGCTTCAAAACGCGGAGGGGCTGCTCAAGTCGCAGCGGGGTTACGTCGAGAAACTCAAGGGCAAGCTCGCGGGGCCCAAGACGGACACGCAACTCGAGGCCGACATCGCGCGCTTCGAGGCCGAGCTGAAGCTCGCGCGCGAGTCGATGGGGGCGCTGAAGGGCGGCGCGTTCGGCAACCAGCAGGGCTTCGCCGAATACCTGCGCGCTTTCTCGCGCCAGTCGGTGAACGGGCTGTGGCTCACCGGGTTCACCATCGCCGGCAGCGGCGAGCTGGAAATCCGCGGCCGCACGCTCTCCCCCGATCTCGTGCCGAGTTACATCCAGCGCCTGAACCAGGAACGGGTGCTGGCGGGACGCAGCTTCGCGCGGCTCGAGATGAGCCGGCCCAAGCCGGAAGCCGCGGCCGGCAAGGACAAGGACGCGAAGAAAGCCCCGCGCACGCCGCGCTTTCTCGAATTCAGCCTGGCCACCACGGATGCGGCCAGGACGGAGAAGACGCCATGAAGGAGCAATGGCAAAAGCTCTCGGCCCGGTTCGACGCGTTGATGGTGCGCGAGCGCGTGCTGGTGCTGTTTGCGGT
Organism: uncultured Streptomycetaceae bacterium; assembly: GCA_964476235.1. Taxonomy (GTDB): domain Bacteria; phylum Pseudomonadota; class Gammaproteobacteria; order Burkholderiales; family SG8-41; genus SG8-41. Next base: position 4,197 of record CAYYZZ010000069.1, read on the forward strand.
GGTCGTCGGCACCGCGCTGATTTTCGATGCACTGGCGATCCAGCCGCTGGAAGCGCGGAGAAAACGCCTCACGCTGCAGCTCACGGAGGCGCGCCAGAACATCAAGACAGCAGACGCCGTTTTGATGACGCGGGACGCGATCGCCGACCCCGATGCCGTCAAGCGCTCGTACCGCGACGCGCTGCGCAAGCAACTCGCCGAGATCGACCAGAGCATGCAGGGTCTGCAGCGCGGGCTGGTGCCGCCCGAACGCATGGCAAAATTGCTGGAGGAGATGCTCTCGCGCGGCGGGGGACTGCAACTCGTTTCGCTGCGCACTCTGCCGGCGCAGCGTTTCGAGGCCCCGGGCGCGGCGCCCGCCGCCAAGCCGGGCGATAAAGGCGCTAGACCGGCCCCCAAGGATCCGGAGCGCACCATCTACCAGCATAGCGTCGAGATCACGCTGCAGGGTTCTTATGTCGAGCTGCACGATTACCTCGCCCAGCTCGAAAAGCTGCCGTCGCAGATGTTCTGGGGGCGCATCAGCGTGAATAGCGAGCAATACCCCAGGCTGCGGGTGACGCTCACGGTGCAGACGCTGAGCCTGAACAAGGCATGGCTGATTGTATGAAACCGTTTAAGGTTTTAAGTTTAAAGTCTAAGGTTGCTTGGGCCGCACGCTTGTTGTTGAACCTTAAACCTGAAACCTTAGACGTTAGACGGCCGGGGTTCGCGATAACGCTATTGTTAGGGCTGTTGTTCGCTCCTGCGATGGCGCAAGTGACGAACGACCCGACGCGCCCTCCGAGCGGCTACGCGGCGGACAGCTCCGATATGGCCGTCGATGCCGGCGGCGGCGTGATGCTGCAGTCCGTGCTGATTTCGCCGACGCACAAAGCGGCGATCATCAGCGGCGTGATGGTGAAGCTGGGAGAGAAATACGGCGATGCCGTCCTGGTCAGGGTGGCGGAGAACGAAGTGGTATTGAAGAGCGGCGGCACGCAGCAGGTGCTCAAGTTGTACCCGGGCGTGGAGAAACGCGAGATCACGCCGGTTGCGGTGAAGGACGTCCAGCGCCGGGGTAAAGCGCGGGCGAGTGCCGTACCCGCGGCGGCCGGCAGTGCACAGCCTCGGTAGAGGAGAGGCGGATATGAGACTACGAATACTGATCCTGGCAACGATTTTTGCAGTCGTGGCTGGCTGCGCGGAGCAGCCGGCGCGCCGGGACGCGACCCACGACAGGATCTCCGCCGAGCTCGACAAGGCGGTGAAGGAGCGCGCCAAGCCGGCGGCGCCCGACGCGGTCAGCCAGGCGCTGCTGCCGCCGCTGGTGGTGGAGATGCCCAGGGTGGAGGGGGTCAAGCCGCTCGACCAGCGCTTCGATCTCAACGTCAACAGCGCGCCGGCGGCACAGGTATTCATGGCGATCGTCTCCGGCACGCGCTACAGCATGATCGTGCACCCCGACGTGCGCGACACCCTTTCGGTGAACCTGAAGGACGTCACCGTGATGGAGGCGCTCGACACGCTGCGCGAGCTCTACGGCTACGAGTACCGGGTGCAGGGCAGCCGCATCACGGTGCAGCCGGTGACCATGCAGACCCGCGTGTTCAAGGTCAACTACCTGCAGGCGAGCCGCACCGGGCGCAGCGACGTGCGGGTGAGCTCGGGCTCGATCACCGATGCGCCGACGGCCGCGGGGGGGGCACCCGGTGCCCCGGGCGCAGGGGGTGCAACTGGCGCGCCCGCTCAGCGGCTCACCGAGAGCACTCGCGTCACGACCACTTCCGATAGCAATTTCTGGGGTGACATCGTCAAGTCGCTGACCGCCATCGTCGGCGTGGCTGACGGCCGCAATGTGATCGTCAACTCGCAATCCGGCGTCATCGTGGTGCGCGCGCTGCCGGCAGAGTTGCGCTCGGTCGAGTCGTTCCTGAAGGCGATGCAGCTGATCGTGGAGCGCCAGGTGGTGCTCGAGGCGAAGATCATCTCGGTCACGCTGAACGACAGCTTCGGGGCGGGCATCAACTGGGCCGCGTTCCGCGATGGCAGAACCCGCGCCGCCGGCGGTCTCGTCAGGCCGGGCACCACCATCGGCAACACCGGCCCGCTCGCGACCCCCACCGCGCGCGCGCCCGACGGCTCATTCGCCGCCGACTCCGTGTTCAGCGCCACGCTCGGCGCCGCGGCTTCGCTGGCGGCCGGCGCGGGCGCGCCCGGCAGCGTCTTCGGGCTCGCGCTGCAGACCAGCAATTTCGCCGCACTGCTGACGTTCCTGGAAACCCAGGGCTCCGTCAACGTGCTGTCCAGCCCGCGCGTGGCGACGATCAACAACCAGAAGGCGGTGCTCAAGGTCGGCACCGACGACTTCTTCGTCACCAATATCTCGACGACGTCGACCACCAGCGGCACCAGCTCGACGATCTCGCCGACCATCACCGTGCAGCCGTTCTTCTCCGGCATCGCGCTCGACGTGACGCCGCAGATCGACGACAACAACAACATCATTCTTCACGTCCACCCGCAGGTGAGCGAGGTGGTGGAGCGGCGCAAGGTCGTGGACCTCGGCACGCTCGGTACTTTCACGCTGCCGCTCGCCTCCAGCAGCATCAACGAGACCGACACCATCGTGCGCGTGCAGGACGGCAACATCGTCGCGATCGGCGGCCTGATGCGGCAGGAATCCACCAGAGACAACTCGCAAGTGCCCGGCATCGGCGACCAGCCCGGCATCGGCAACTTGTTCCGGCAGCGCGGCAGGACCAGCACGAAGAGCGAGCTCGTGATCCTGCTGAAACCCACCATCGTCTACAGCGACCGCGAATGGCAGCAGGACCTGGCGGATACCCGCGACCGTATCCGGGCGCTGGAGCCGCCGCAGCCGCAACAATGATGTTCCGAGTTTCGAGTTGCCAGTTTCAGGTCAGAAACGCGCAGCTGCGAGGAGGAAAAACCGGGGATTCAATTCAAACTCGAAACTCGAAACTTCAAACTCGAAACTTGAAAGATGTATAGAACCCACTTCGGGCTCCGCGAAATGCCGTTCGGGATCACGCCCGACACGAGCTTCGCCTACGCCTGCAATACCCACCAGGAGGCGCTCAACACGCTGCTGGTGGCGGTCAAGAACGGCGAAGGCTTCATCAAGATCACCGGCGAAGTCGGCACCGGCAAGACGCTGCTCTGCCGCCGCTTCCTGGCCACGCTCGACCAGAACCACGTCTCGGCCTACATCCCCAACCCCTACCTCGAGCCGCGCACGCTGCTGTTCGCGCTGGCCGAGGAGCTCGGGGTCGCGCTCCCCAGGGGCACCGACCAGCACCAGCTGATGAAGGAGCTCACGCGCGCGCTGCTCAACTTCGCGCGGCAGGGCAAGACGGTGGTGCTGTGCCTGGACGAGGCGCAGGCGATGCCGGTCGAGACGCTGGAGGCGCTGCGCCTGCTCACCAACCTCGAAACCGAGAAGCGAAAACTGATACAGGTGGTCCTCTTCGGCCAGCCCGAGCTCGACCAGAAGCTGGAGCACACGTCGATCCGGCAGTTGAGGCAGCGCATCACTTTCCAGTACCGGCTGACGGCGCTCGGGCGCGATGAGGCGGACCAGTACATCGCCCACCGGCTGCGCGTGGCGGGCTACCGCGGCAACCGGCTTTTCACGCGGCCGGCGACGCGCCTCGCGCACCGCTTCAGCAACGGGGTGCCGCGGCTCATCAACATCATGGCGCACAAGGCCATGCTGCTCGCTTATGGCGAAGGCGTGCAGCAGGTGCTACCGGTGCACGTGCGCAAGGCCGCGGCGGACACGCCGGTGCCGCAGCAGCGCAGGCCGTGGTGGTGGCTCGGCTTCGCCATGCTGCTGCTCTCGGTCGGCGGCGTCGGCTGGATTGTGCTGGCGTGAGCGTCATCAACCAGCTTCTGCTCGACCTGGAGAAGCGCCGGGCTTCCGGGGCGGAACGCAGCGTTCTGCCCAATCACGCGCGGGTGCTTCCGGTCGCCGAGCGCTCGAACCATTGGGGCTGGATCGCGGCCGGCGGCACGGGCGTTGCAGTGGTGCTCGCGGTATCGTGGGCGCTGCTTTCCGGATTCGACTGGACACGACAGCGCGCGGCTGCCGCGCCCCAACGCGGCGCCGAGATTGCCATCGAAAGAGTGGTGGCCGCCTCTGCGGGCGTGGTTACGGACGCAAAACCGGGCGATGAAAGCGAGGGCGTGCGCAAGGAAGCGCTGGCCTCGCGCTTCAGCTTCGAATTATCCAGCCCGCCCGAGTCCACCGGGCAGGCCGGTCCGGGCGCGCGCGCTCCGCTGCCGACGGCGCGAGTGGTCGGCCGGACGGGATCGGATGCCTCCGTGGGAAGCGAATCACCGGCCGCCCCGGCCGAGCGCGCCGTGCCCGCCAGGACGCCCGGCGTGGTTGCGACCGCCAAGACTCCGGCAGGGGCGCCGCCAGCCAGGCCGGAGATCCAGAAGGAGGTGCGGCAACCCTCGTCGCGCGATCTTGCGGAGAACGAGTACCGCAAAGCGACTGCCACGCTGCACCAGGGACGCCTGGCCGAGTCCCAGGAAGGCTTCCAGGCGGCATTGAACCTCTACCCGGGGCACCTCGGCGCGCGCCAGGCGCTGGTGGGGTTGCTGCTGGACGGGAGGAAGTACACCGAAACCGAGCGCGTGCTGCAGGAGGGGCTGGCGCTCGCGCCCGCTCAGACCGGGTTCGCCATGACGCTCGCCCGCCTGCAGGTGGACCGCGGCGAGACCGCGCAGGGGATTGCCACCCTGAGGAAAGGGCTGGAGCACGCCCAGGGCAGCGCCGATTACCTCGCTTTCCTCGCCGCGCTGCTGCAGCGCCAGGGCCGGCACGAGGAGGCGATCGAGCAGTTTCAGGCCGCGCTGCGAATGCGGCTCGCCTCGGGCGTGTGGTGGCTGGGGCTCGGCATCTCGCTGCAGTCGGTCAACCGCGCCGCCGACGCGCAGGACGCTTACCGCCGCGCGCGAGCGAGCAACAACCTCAGTCCCGAACTCGCGGCCTTCGCCGACCAGCGCCTGAAGCAATTGCAGTA
>CAYYZZ010000069.1:9329-11064 GCA_964476235.1 uncultured Streptomycetaceae bacterium
CGCTAACGCGGTAGCGTTCTTGCCACCACCCACCCGCGCACTTCCACGGCGCCCGCTTTGCGCAACACTCGCGCCAGCTCGTTCAACGTGGCTCCGGTCGTGAGCACGTCATCCACCACGGCGATGCGCTTGCCCTCGAGATCGGCGTCGCACACGAACGCCCGGCGCACGTTCCTTGCGCGTTCTTTCCACGGCAGCATGGCTTGCGCGGGTGTCTCGGTGACCTTGCGGCAAGCGCGCGGCAACAAGGCGATGCCGGTGGCCGCCGCCGCGACCCGCGCGATTTCGAGCGCCTGGTTGAAGCCGCGTTCGGCGAGCCGCCCATGCGCGAGCGGCATCGGCACGATCGCATCCACGTCGCGCGCGACCCGCCCGGCCAGCGACTCGCCCAGAATGCGCGCCAGCGCCAGCCGCCCGCCGTACTTGAAGGCGTGGATCAGGGCGTCCACTGGAAAACGGTAGGCAAACACCGCTTCCACCCGATCGAAGCGCGGCGGCCGGTCCAGACAGGCCCCGCACACCTTGCCGCTGGTGAGCGGCAGGGCGCATACCGCGCAACGGTTGCCCGGCAACCACGGCAGGTCCGCAAGGCACGGCGGGCAAAGCGGCCCGGTCGCGCCGTCCGCGCTGCACAGCAGGCACGATTGCGGCAGTAGCCTGCGCCCAAAGCCAAGGCAGTTGTTAAGTAATCCCGGGAAATAATTTGACAAGAGGCGTGCCCGGCCCGATGATACAAGTGATTCAAAACGCTGGATTTTTCCTGATCTCATCCGCATCACATCCTGTGGAGCCGCATGGAGTCACCCACCCTTAACGAGTCCCGCGCCAACGCCGCTGACAACGCGCCTGCCGAACCGCGCTGGAGCGCGCGGCAGGTCGAGGCCCTGTTCGAGCTGCCGTTCAACGATCTCATCCACCGCGCGCACAGCGTGCACCGCAGCCATTTCGATCCCAACGCGGTGCAGTTGTCCACGCTGCTGTCGGTCAAGACCGGCGGCTGTCCCGAAGACTGCGGCTACTGCCCGCAGGCCGCGCGCTACCACACCGGCGTCGCCAACGAGGAGCTGATGCCGCTCGAGCAGGTGGTGGCGGCGGCGCGGCTCGCGAAGCGCAGCGGCGCCACGCGCTTCTGCATGGGCGCGGCCTGGCGCGGCCCCAAGCAGCGCGAGCTCGATCGCGTGATCGAGATGGTGAAGGCGGTGCGCGCGGAAGGGCTCGAGAGCTGCGCCACGCTCGGGCTGCTCAGGGAAGGGCAGGCCGAGCAGTTGAAGGCCGCCGGCCTCGATTATTACAACCACAATATCGACACCTCGCCCGAGTTCTACGGCGAGATCATCTCGACCCGCACGCAGGACGACCGGCTGGAGACGCTCGGGCGCGTGCGTAACGCCGGCCTCCATGTCTGCTGCGGCGGCATCATCGGGATGGGGGAGTCGCGCCGCACCCGTGCAGCGCTCATCGCGCAGCTGGCCGGCATGAGCCCGTACCCCGAATCGGTGCCGATCAACAACCTGGTGCAGGTCCCGGGCACGCCGCTCGACGGAGTGGAGAAGCTCGACCCGCTCGAGTTCGTCCGCACCATCGCCTGCGCGCGCATCACCATGCCCAGGGCCATGGTGCGCCTCTCCGCCGGCCGCCAGGAGATGGCGGAGGCGGTCCAGGCGCTGTGCTTTTTCGCCGGCGCCAACTCGATCTTCTACGGCGAGAAGCTGCTCACCACCGGCAATCCCGACGT
>CAYYZZ010000070.1:0-11002 GCA_964476235.1 uncultured Streptomycetaceae bacterium
TCCAATCCCAACCTGGAGCTGTTCCCCGGCATGACCGCCAACGTGCGCATCGTGGTGGACACCCGCGAGAACGTCCTCAAGGTTCCGAATGCGGCGCTGCGATTCCGGCCGGCGGGAGTCTCGGACGCGCGCGACGCTGGCGCCGGGGGCGAGGCGGCCGGCGCCCCGCCTGCGGAAGATGATACGAAAAAGGGCGGGGGCGGGCAGCAGGCGGGAGCGGCCATGCGCGAGCGGCTGACGAAAGAACTCCAGCTCGATGCCGGGCAGCAGGCCAGGCTCGAGGCCATACTCAATGAGACCCGCGACCGGATCCGCGCGATCGATACCGAAGACAAGGGCGAGCGCCGCAAGCAGTCCGAGCGTCTGCGCGCGGAGTCTCGCGCCCGCATCGCAGAGATCCTGACTCCCGAGCAGCGCAAGCGTTACGAGGAAATGACGGCGGCGCGCCCCGGCTCCGGGCGCAGTGCCACCAGCGGGCGCGCATGGGTGCTGGACGACACCGGCAAGCCGAAGGCCGTCAACGTGCGTATCGGGCTCGCCGACGGTACCTATAGCGAGGTGGTCAGCGGCGAGCTGAAGGAAGCCAGCCAGGTAATCGTCGGAACCCAGGCCGACGGCAAAGGGCGTACTCAGCAGGCCAAAGGCGGCCCGCGCTTCGGTTTCTAAAGACTCGTTACCCGTAACCCGCCATTTATCACTCAGCTCATGACCGAACCCCTGATCGTCACCCGCGATCTCGCCAAGGAGTACCGCATGGAGAGCTACACCGTCGCGGCGCTGCGCGGCGTGTCGCTCGGGATCTCTGCCGGCGAATTCGTGGCGGTGATGGGGCCGTCGGGCTCGGGCAAGTCCACTTTCATGAACCTGCTGGGCTGCCTCGATTCGCCCACCGGCGGGGAATACCTGCTCGCCGGCGAGAAAGTGTCGGCGCTTTCCGGCGACGCGCTCGCGGCGATCCGCAACCGCCGCATCGGCTTCGTGTTCCAGAACTTCAACCTGCTCGCGCGCACGTCCGCGGTGGAGAACGTGGAACTGCCGCTGCTCTACAGCCATTGCCCGGTGGAGGAGCGGCGGCGGCGCGCAATGGCCCGGCTGGCCGAAGTGGGCCTCGCGGAACGCGCCCATCACCACCCATCCCAGCTTTCGGGCGGCCAGCAGCAGCGGGTCGCCATCGCCCGCGCGCTGGTCAACGACCCGGTGCTGATACTGGCTGACGAGCCGACCGGCGCCCTCGACACCCGCACCAGCTTCGAGCTGATGGGCCTGCTGCAGCAGCTCAACCGCGGCGGCATGACGGTGGTGCTGGTCACGCACGAGCACGACATCACCACGTTCGCCTCGCGCATCATCAGCTTCCGCGACGGGCACGTGGTGGACGACCAGCGCGTCGCGCAGCCGGCCGATGCCCTGACAAGGTTGCGCGAGTTTGAAAAGGTAGCGGCATGAAACGCGGAGCAGGGGCCCCGTATACGGGGATGCGACCGGCGAAGGACGCCAGCCGCCGACATGATGTCCTCTCTATTCTGCACACGCTTGTGGAGGCGGCAGCGTGAATTGGCTTGCCAGCATACGCATCGCCCTGCGCGCCCTGCGCGTCAACAAGCTGCGCAGCACGCTCACCATGCTCGGCATCATCATCGGGGTCGCCGCGGTGATCACCATGATCGCGATCGGCTCGGGCGCGCAGGCGCGCGTGGAAGAGCAGATCAAGGCGCTCGGCTCGAACCTGATCATGCTGCACCCCGGCTCGGTGACCTCGACTGGCGTGCGCATGGGCTCGGGCTCGCGCAACACGCTGACCGAGGATGATTCCTACGCCATCCAGCGCGAGATCCAGGAAGTGCAGGCGTCCGCTCCCCAGTTGCGCGGCACCGGGCAGGTGGTGGCGGCCAATAACAACTGGTCCACCGTGTTCTACGGCATCACCCCGGAATACTTCGAGGTGCGCAACTGGGTGATCTCCACCGGCAAGGGCTTCGAGCCGGCGGATCTCTCCGGCTCGGCCAAGGTCGCGCTGCTCGGGGAGACGGTGCGGCGCAACCTGTTCGGCGACGCCGACCCGATCGGGCAGGTGATCCGCATCCGCAAGGTGCCGTTCGTCGTGATCGGCACGCTCGAGCGCAAGGGGCAAAGCCTGATGGGCCAGGACCAGGACGACGTGATCCTGATGCCGGTCTCCACCGCGCGTAACCGGGTGCTGGGCGGCAACGCCAAGCTGCGATCTGTGGGTTCGATCTTCGTCAAGGTGCGCGAAGGCGCGGACATGGTCGAAGCCGAGGACCAGATCAAGAGCCTGCTGCGCCAGCGCCACCGCATCCAGCCGGGCCAGGAAGACGATTTCACGCTGCGCAACCTGTCGGAGGTGCTGGGCGCGCAGGAGGCCTCGAGCCGCATCATGACGCTGCTGCTGGCAGCGGTGGCGTCGGTTTCGCTGCTCGTGGGCGGCATCGGCATCATGAACATCATGCTGGTGTCGGTGACCGAGCGTACCCGCGAGATCGGGTTGAGGATGGCCGTCGGCGCCCGCGGCCGCGACATCCTGATGCAGTTCCTGGTGGAAGCGATTACGCTCGCGCTGATCGGCGGGCTGCTCGGTATCCTCCTCGGTGTGGGCGGCTCGTACGCGATCGGCCACTTTGCCGAATGGCGGACCGAGCTCAATCTGCAGTCCATTGTGCTCGCAGTGGGCTTCGCGGCAGCGATCGGCATCTTCTTCGGCTTCTATCCTGCCCGCAAGGCTTCCCGCCTGCTGCCGATCGAGGCGCTCCGTTATGAGTGACGAAAGTTTGCAGTGGACAGTGGGCAGTTTGCAGTTACTGCCAACTGACGGCTGCCAACTGCCAACTTCGTCGCGAACGCACCGTCGCGTAGAATAACGCGCTGGATGGATCTTGCGCTTTACCTCAAGGCCGCGATACTCGGCGTCGTCGAAGGCCTGACCGAATTCCTGCCGATTTCCAGCACCGGGCATCTCATCATTGCCGGCCAGCTCCTCGGCTTCAGCGATGACAAGGCCAAGGTGTTCGACATCGTCATCCAGAGCGGGGCGATGCTGGCGATCATCTGGGAGTACCGCGCGCGCTTCGCGCGCGTGCTTGCGGGGCTGCCGGGCGATCCTGCTGCCCGGCGCTTCGCGGCAAACCTGGTGATCGCTTTCATGCCGGCGGCGCTGCTCGGGCTCGCATTCGCCGGCGCGATCAAGCAGCACCTGTTCCACGCGGTTCCCGTCGCTTTTGCTTTCATCGCCGGCGGCCTGATCATCCTCTGGGTGGAGCGCTCGCCGCGCCGCGTGACGGTCGGGGAGGTGGACGACATGACCTGGAAGGACGCGTTGAAGGTCGGGCTGGCGCAGTCGTTCGCCCTGATACCCGGCACTTCGCGCTCGGGCGCCACCATCATCGGGGGCATGCTGTTCGGGCTCTCGCGCCGCGCCGCCACCGAGTTCTCCTTCTTCCTCGCGGTGCCGACCCTGATCGCCGCGGGCGCCTATGACTTCTACAAGCACCGCGCGCTGTTCGATGCAGGAGACCTCGGCCCGTTCTCGGTCGGTTTTATCGTCTCCTTTGTCTTCGCCTTCCTCTGCGTGCGCTGGCTGCTGCGTTACATCGCGACCCACGACTTCAGCGCGTTCGCCTGGTACCGCATTGTCTTTGGCATCGTCGTGCTCGCGACCGGCTACACGGGGCTGGTGAACTGGGCGGCGTGACCGTCCGAGAAGCACGAAGTTTGCAGTTAGCAGCATGCAGTAGGCAGCAAACAACGGCTGCTTACTGCCAACTACCAACTACCAACTAACTGCCAACTGCCAACTGCGTTCCACGCCTAGCCCTGCGTCCACGGCAGTCCCGCCGCCCGCCAGCCGCCGGTGGTATTGCGGTGACCCTGCGCGTCTTTGTCGCCCTCGAAGCCTTCGAGCACGTTGTAGGTCGTGCTGTAACCCGCCTGTTTCGCGAGCATCGCGGCGTTGTGAGAGCGTCCGCCGCTGCGGCAGATGAACAGGACCGGCGCCGACTTGTCCACCTTGCCTTCGAGTTCCGGCACGAACGCGGGATTGGGCCGGTTCGAGGGATACGTGAGCAGCTCGATTTCCACCGCGCCGGGGATGCGGCCGACGTAATCCCATTCGGCGCGGGTGCGCACGTCCACGAGCTTGGCGCCCGGCGCATTCCGCCAGACTTCGTGCGCTTCGGCCGGCGTCAGCGCGCCGCTGTAGGGGAGACCCATTTGCCGCGCTCTCTCGGCGGCTTTCTGAAGAATGTCGTTGATGGCCATGCAGGTCCTCGGAGTGGGTGAGTGATGCCCATGCCATAGTCGGCACTCACACCGACAGGCGTATGCGGCTGGAAAGTAAGCGGTATTTTACATCGAGGCCAGGCCTGGCCCTTTCGCACCATTTCTGTGCGCAAAGGATGTTCGCGCACTATAATGATGCATACAGGGGCGTGGCCGCGTAGCAAACCCCTTGTGGCACAATGCGTTTCGCGTCAAAAACCTTGGCACAATTCCTGCTCAACAGGAAGTCCCGATTCACTGTATTTCGTATCACCAATCCACTCAGGAGAGCTAGATGGCTACCGTCGCCGACGTACTAAAAATAGTCAAGGACAACGAGGTGAAGTTCGTCGACTTCCGCTTCACCGACACCCGCGGCAAGGAGCAGCACGTCTCAGTGCCGATATCGGCGTTCGGCGAGCACAAATTCAGCGACGGTCACTTCTTCGACGGATCCTCCATCGCCGGCTGGAAAAGCATCGAAGCTTCCGACATGGTGCTGCTGCCGGATCCCGATACTGCGCGCATGGACCCGTTCACCGATGAGCCAACGCTCCTGCTCACGTGCGACGTGATCGAGCCTTCCGATGGCAAGGGTTACGACCGCGATCCGCGCTCGATTGCCAAGCGCGGCGAGGCCTATCTCAAGTCCACCGGCATCGCGGACACCGCTTACTTCGGCCCCGAGCCCGAGTTCTTTGTCTTCGACTCGGTGACCTGGAAGATCGAGATGGGGCAGGCGTTCTACAAGATCAAGTCGGAAGAGGCGCCGTGGTCCTCCGGTGAAGAATTCGAGGGCGGCAACATGGGCCACCGCGCGCCGATCAAGGGCGGCTATTTCCCCGTGCCGCCGGTGGATTCGCTGCAGGACATCCGCTCGGCGATGGTGCTGGCGATGCAGGAAATGGGCGTCGAGTGCGAAGTGCACCACCACGAAGTGGGCGCCATGGGCCAGTGCGAGATCGGCACGATGTTCGCGCCGCTGGTGAAGCGCGCCGACTGGATGATGATCCTCAAGTACGCCGTGCACAACGTCGCGCACTCCTACGGCAAGACCGCGACCTTCATGCCGAAGCCGGTGGTGGGCGACAACGGCTCGGGCATGCACGTCCACCAATCGCTTGCAAAGGGCGGGCAGAACCTGTTCACCGGCAACGGCTATGCGGGGCTGTCCGAACTGGCGCTGCATTACATCGGCGGCATCCTGAAGCATGCCAAGGCGCTCAACGCCATTACCAACCCCGGGACCAATTCCTACAAGCGCCTGGTGCCCGGGTTCGAGGCCCCGATCAACCTCGCGTATTCCTCACGCAACCGCTCGGCCGCGGTGCGCGTGCCGCTGGTGTCGAACCCCAAAGCGCGCCGCATCGAGGTGCGCTTCCCCGACCCGACGACCAACCCGTATCTCGCGTTCACCGCGATGATGATGGCGGGACTCGACGGCATCCAGAACAAGATCAAGCCGGGCGACCCGATCGACAAGAACCTCTACGACCTGCCGCCGGAAATCTCCGCGAAGGTTCCCAAGGTGTGCCATTCGCTCGAGCAGGCGCTGGAAGAACTCGAGAAGGACCACGAGTTCCTGACGCGCGGCGGGGTGTTCTCGAAGGATATGCTGCAGGCCTACATGGCGCTCAAGGAAGAGGAACTCACGGCCTTCCGCATGACGACGCACCCGCTCGAATTCCAGATGTACTACAGCCTTTAGGATTTTGTCCGACCTAAGTCCGACAAACTCCTAGTCCGACAAAATCCTTAGGCAAGACCGCCTCCGGAAACGGGGGATGAACATGCTGCTCGGGTGCGGCTGTCGGAGGTCACGGTCCGACGGGCGACTCGAGCGATCACCGCCGCAAAGTTCGAAGTATTTTCCCTTAGGAATTCGCCGCCTTGGGCCGCGGCGAATTCCTTTGCGCACCATTTAGGTGCGTTGCAAATTCTGTTTTTATGACATAGACTTAGATGTAAGTGTGGATGCTGGCCGGTCAACGGCCGGTGGTTGCAGAGCGTTATCTGGAGTGTGAGGAGACCCGTCGGATGATGCGTTACAGCTGGAGACTGGCCTTGTTGCTGGTGCTCACGATCCCGCGCGCGGCCGCGGAGATTTGGGAGTGCGTGGACGAGAGCGGCAACAAGCGCTTTACCAACATCAAGTCCGAGGCGAAAGGCTGCAAGCCGCTCAACGTTCCGCCGCCCAACACCATCTCCGCTCCGGCCGCCAAGCCGCTGGCCAAGACGGCGGCGCGGCCGCCGGACTTTCCCAAGGTCGACGGCGACACCCAGAAGCAGCGTGACAACGACCGCCGCAAGATCCTCGACCAGGAGTTCGCCAACGAGCAGAAGCTGCTGGACCAGGCGCGGAAAGAGCTGTCGGAGCAGGAATCCCAGCGGCTCGGCAGCGAGCGCAATTACCAGCGCGTGCTCGACCGGCTCGAGCCGTACAAGAAGAAGGTCAAGCTGCACGAGGACAACATCGCCAACCTGAGGCGCGAGCTGGCCGGCACCAAATAAGGCGGCGGCCCGGAGCCCGGTGACATAACCATGCATGCTGGGCCGGGACCCCGTTTCTCTCTGCCGAGCCCCTTGCTGGGTCACTAGGCCGCCGCTTCACTTGGCGCGGTTCTTGCTCAATCCCCGTATCCGGACCCGTGACATGACACCCGCAGCCCCCTCCGGTCTCGACCTGCTGGCGACCGCGGTGGTGGTGGTGGATGCGGGACTTGCCGTGCGCTATATGAACCCATCGGCCGAGAACCTGTTCGAGATGAGCAGCAAGAACGTGGCGGGGCAGCCGCTCAAAGAGTTGTTTACCGAGACCGCGGTGCTCGAGGCCGCGATCGAGCACGCGCGCACCCGCAACTGCAGTTACACCGAGCACGACCTCGAGCTCGGCGTGAGCGGGCGCGCGCGGCTGCACCTGTCGTGCACCGTCACCCCGGTCGACCTGCCCGGGAACGACTCGCGCGGGGAAGAGCTGCTGCTCGAATTCCGCCACATCGAGCAGCAGCTGAGGATCGCCCGCGAGGAGCGCATGCTCGACCAGAGCCAGGCGAATCGCGAGTTGATCCGCAACCTCGCCCACGAGATCAAGAACCCGCTCGGCGGCATCCGCGGGGCGGCGCAACTGCTCGACCGAGAGCTGGAGCGCCCCAACCTGCACGAGTACACGCAGGTGATCATGAAGGAGGCCGACCGCCTGCAGCTGCTGATGGACCGGCTGCTGACGCCCCATCGACTGCCGCAGCCCGCCCGGCTCAACATGCACGAGGTGCTGGAGCGGGTGAGGAGTCTCATCCTGGCCGAGTACCCGCAGGACATCGCCATCCGCCGCGACTACGACGTCAGCCTGCCGCTGCTGAAGGGCGACCGGGAGCAGCTCATCCAGGCGGTGCTGAATGTCGCGCGCAACGCCGCGCAGGCCGCCGTGGGCAGCGGGGCGCGCGGCGAAATCAGGCTGCGTACCCGCGTCGTGCGGCAGGTGACGCTGGCGCGCCGCCGCTATCGCCACGCGCTCGCGGTGGAAATCACCGACAACGGTCCCGGCATCCCGGCGGATCTGCAGGAGCGGATTTTCTACCCGCTGGTTTCCGGCCGCGACGGCGGCAGCGGCCTGGGTCTCCCGCTCGCGCAGAACTTCATCCACCAGCACCACGGCGTGATTTCCTTCGAAAGCGCGCCTGGCAACACCACGTTCACCATCCTGCTCCCCGTCGAAGATTCGGGTGAGGCGTAGGGGGCAGCGAGTCATGGTCTCAACTCATCACTCATCACTCACCCCGTTAGAGGCGCGGCCTCTAACGGGGCTTATCACTCATCACTGGTTCTCATGAAGCCAGTCTGGATCATCGACGACGACCGCTCGATCCGCTGGGTGTTCGAGAAGGCGTTGACGCGCGAGAACATCGCATTCAAGACCTTCTCCTCGGCGCAGGAGGCGATCGCCGTATTGAACACCGAGACGCCGCAGGTGGTGGTGAGCGACATTCGCATGCCCGGAGAATCAGGCATCGAGCTGCTGCAGCGGGCGAAGGCGCTGCACGCCAACCTGCCGGTGATCATCATGACCGCCTATTCCGACCTGGAGAGCGCGGTCACGGCGTTCCAGGGCGGCGCCTACGAATACCTGCCCAAGCCGTTCGACGTGGATCACGCGGTGGAGCTGATCCGGCGCGCGATGGAAGAGAGCGTGCGCCAGGAGAGCGTGGCCGAGGAAACGGAGCCGGCGCCCGAGATACTCGGCCAGGCGCCGGCGATGCAGGAGGTGTTCCGCGCCATCGGACGGCTGTCGCAGTCGCACGCCACGGTGATGATCACCGGCGAGTCCGGCACCGGCAAGGAACTGGTGGCGCGCGCGCTGCACCGCCACAGCCCGCGCGCGGCGAAGCCCTTCATCGCCATCAATACCGCGGCCGTTCCCCGCGAGCTGCTGGAGTCCGAGCTGTTCGGCCACGAGCGCGGCGCCTTCACCGGCGCGCAGGCGCAGCGGCGCGGGCGCTTCGAGCAGGCGGAAGGCGGAACGTTCTTCCTGGACGAGATCGGCGACATGCCGCAGGAACTGCAGACGCGCCTGCTGCGGGTCCTCTCCGACGGGCACTTCTACCGCGTCGGGGGCCACCAGCCGATCAAGGCCAACGTGCGCGTGATCGCTGCCACGCACCAGGACCTGGAAGCGCGCGTGAAACAGGGGCTGTTCCGGGACGACCTGTTCCACCGGCTGAATGTCATCCGGCTGCGGCTGCCATCGCTGCGCGAGCGGCGCGAGGACATCCCTCTGCTCGCGCGCCACTTTCTCGCCCATAGCGCGCGCGAGCTGGGGGTCGAGGCGAAGCGGCTGTCCGAGGCGACACTGAAGTATCTCGTCGCGCAGGACTTCCCCGGCAACGTGCGCCAGCTCGAGAACCTGTGCCACTGGCTCACCGTGATGGCGCCCTCGGTCACGATCGAGGTGCAGGACCTGCCGCCCGAGCTGCGGACCGAGGTGGCGCCGGCGGCGGCGAGCTGGGTGGCGGCGCTGGAAAAGGAAGTCGAGGCGCTGTTGAACCGCGGTGAGGCCGGCGTCATGGACGAACTCACCCGCCGGTTCGAGAAGGCGCTCATCGTGAAGGCGCTTGCCCACACCGGTGGCCGCCGGATCGAGGCCTCGCAACTGCTCGGCCTCGGCCGCAACACGCTTACGCGCAAGATTCAGGAACTCGGAATAGAATCCGACAAGAAGTCGGATTCTATTAAATGAACCACCAGAAATTCGGTATTTCAATTAAGAAAAGCAGTGACCGAGGGATCAAGCAAACTCGATCGATATCGCGATTGATCGCGGTGTCGATCGCCTGATCATTCGGTCACTGCTTTTCTGGGCCAATGATTCTCAGGTCGGCGATCAGCAGGTTGCGCTGGGCGTAGGCAAACAGCGCATCTCCGCCCGCCAGCTTCTTGAACGTGAGAGTGACCCGGCGGCCGTTCTCCCGGGCTTCGTTCAGGCGGGAGTAGAGAGCGTCCACGTCGAGCACCGGCGCGCCGTCCACCGCCTCCAGCAGGTCGGACTTCTCGATTTCCCGGGACTCCCCGATCGAGCCCGATTCGACGTGGTGCACCATCAGGCCGCGCGCGCCGATTTCCAGCGCATCGCGGATCGTGATCGGCCCGAACAGGACGCCTGAAACGTACACGCCGCGGTTTTCCAGCACGCGGGGCATCGGCGGTTTCGCGCCAGCGACCGTCGTTTCCTGTCCCGAGCGCAGCACCTTGAGGCTCGAATTGCCGAGCCGGCCGCGCAGGGCGTGCAGCAACTGGGTCTCGTTCTCGATCGCGCCGTCCACGCCGGCCACCTGCCGTATGACGTCTCCCGGCAGGAGCCTGAGCGTCCCGTCGCCCGCGTAGCTGCGCGCGACCTTCAGCTCCTTGCGGTTGTCCACGTCGCGGAAATAGACCAGCTTGAGATCGGGCGGCGAGGGATCTTCCCCATTCTGCAGCAGCTGCAGGATGCGGCAGGCGTAGCGGATTGCCACCGCGAAATTGGTGTTCTGCGCGCCGCGGATGCCGGCGGTATTGATGCCGACGATGCGGCCGCTTTCCAGGCTGATCAGCGGGCCGCCGGAATTGCCCTGATTGATCGGCGCGTCGGTCTGCAGCAGTTCCGTGCGGTAGCGGGCGGTGACGCCGGAGATGATGCCACGCGTGCCGGTGAACTGAAGGCGCCACGGATGGCCGAAGGCGCCCACGGCATGCCCGACCGGGGGCATCGTGTCGCACTCGAGCCGCGGCTCCGAGATGCCCTTGGTATCGACGCCGTCGGAGACGCGGATGATCGCCAGGTCGAGGAAGGGGTCCACGTAGACCTTGTGCGCCTCGGAGAATTCCTGGCCGTGGAACGCGATCTCGATGCGCGACGGCGAGCGCCCGACGACGTGGGCGTTGGTCATGATCCAGCCGCGGCCGGCGTCCACCAGGAAGCCCGCGCCGAGACCGGAGCCCTTGCGGTCGCCGTCGAACGGCACCGGCAGCGTGGACCTGACCTGGACAGTGTAGCCGAGCGCGTTCTTGAACACGTCCTCGCTGGTATCGGCGGCCGCGGCGAGCGGCGCAACGGCGCACAGGGATACGAGGCCCGCCAGGGCGGAGTAAACTTTCATGATCTTCATGAGGCCTATTCTACTAGCGGTTAAACCCGGACGCTGCGCGCCGGTTTGGCGCGCGCCGGAGCGCGGAGCAGGGGCCCCGGTTTCCGGGGATG
>CAYYZZ010000071.1:0-10975 GCA_964476235.1 uncultured Streptomycetaceae bacterium
CCTCCAGCTCCTGGATGATCTTGCCGTTGCCGCGCACCGGCCCGTCGAGGCGCTGCAGGTTGCAGTTGATGACGAAGACCAGCTTGTCGAGCTTTTCGCGACCGGCGAGCGAGATCGCGCCCAGCGACTCGGGCTCGTCCATCTCGCCGTCACCCATGAATGCCCACACCTTGCGGCCCTGCGGTTGGGTGATGCCGCGGTCATTGAGGTAGCGCATGAAGCGCGCCTGGTAGATCGCCATGATGGGGCAGAGCCCCATGGATACTGTCGGGAACTGCCAGAAATCGGGCATCAGCCACGGATGCGGGTACGAGGACAGCCCCTTGCCGCCGACTTCCTGGCGGAAGTGTTTCAGCTGATCCTCATTGATGCGGCCTTCAAGATAGGCACGGGCGTAAACGCCCGGCGCGGAGTGCCCCTGGAAATAGACAAGGTCGCCGCCAAAGCTGTCGTTCCAGGCGCGGAAAAAATGATTGAAGCCGACGTCGTAGAGCGTGGCGGCGGAAGCGAAGCTCGCGATGTGACCGCCGAGCTCGGACGATTCCTTGTTGGCTTTCAGCACCATCGCCATCGCGTTCCAGCGCACGAGCGAGCGGATCTTGTGCTCGAGCTCCGCGTCTCCCGGGGAGCGCTCCTCCTGCGACAGCGGGATCGTGTTCATGTACGCCGTGTTGGCGTTGTACGGGATATAGGCGCCGTGGCTGCGCGCCTTGTCGACCAGGTGGTCGAGCAGGAAATTGGCGCGCGCCGGCCCTTCCCGCTCCAGCACCGAATCGAGCGCTTCGAGCCACTCTCGCGTCTCTTGCGGGTCAACGTCGGGTTGGCTGTCTTTCAGATCCATAGCGACCACCGTTTCAAAGTCCAAGCGCTTTCAGGACGCGCGAATGACACTCGCCCGGCATGCGTCGAGGGGAAGGCATTATAGCATCGGAGAATTGCCGCACCCGCGCGGCAATTCATTGAGAAATATAAGTTATTAGCGCCCCGGGACCGTCACCGCCTCCAGGCATGACAGGCGGTCAGAATCAGCGTCCCTCGAATTTCGCGGGGCGCTTCTCCAGAAAGGCGCACATGCCTTCCTTGCGATCCTGCGTGCCGAAGGCCCGCGCGAACAGATCGGTCTCCAGGGCACACGCGGTGTAGAGATCGAGATTTCCCCCGCGCAGCACCGCCTGCTTGACGAGCCGTACCGCGGCCGGCCCCTTGGCGGCGATCATCCGCGCCATCTCGAGTCCTTTCACCTTGAGCTCGGATGCGGGATAGACGTGATTGACGAGCCCGATGGCGGCCGCCTCCGCCGCCTTCACTTGGCGCGCGGTGGTGAGGAGTTCGAGCGCACGCGCCGGCCCGATCTTGCGCGGCAAGCGCTGCGTGCCGCCGAAGCCGGGGGGGATGCCGAGGTTCACCTCCGGCTGGCCGAACACGGCGTTCTCGGAAGCCAGTATCCAGTCGCAGGCGAGCGCCAGCTCGCATCCGCCGCCGAGGGCAAAACCGTTCACCAGCGCGATCACCGGCACCGGCAGCGCTTCCAGCGCATGCATGACTTGCATGCCCCGCTCGGAAATCTCGCGCGCCTGCTCGATCGTCGCGTTCTGCATCTCCGTGATGTCGGCGCCCGCGATGAATGCCTTTTCTCCCGCGCCGGTGACGAGCAGAACACGCGCTTTGTCGTCCGCCGCGACTTTCGAGACCGCGGCCGCGATCTCGTCCAGCGTCGCGGCATTCAATGCGTTCAACGCCTTCGGGCGGTTCACCGTGAGCAGGTAGATCCCCGCCTCGGGTTGCTCGAGAAGAATGTTTTTAAAAGTCATAAATTAGCCGCCAAGACGCCAAGGCGCCAAGAAAACCGATAACAAAATAGAAGACTACGTATTGGTGTTCATCTGTAGCTTGGTAATTTCAGTTCCTTCTTGTAATTCAATTGTTTATTTTCTCTGAGCTCTCTGCGTTCTCTGTGGCTATCGTTCTTGTTTTTCTTGGCGTCTTGGCGTCTTGGCGGTTAATTATTTTGCCGACATGCGCAGCGCGCCGTCGAGCCGGATCACTTCCCCGTTGAGCATCGTGTTGACGATGATGTGCTCGACCAGCGCCGCGAATTCATCCGGCCGTCCCAGCCGCGGCGGGAACGGCACCTGCGCGGCAAGCGCCTGTTGCAGTTCGGGTGTGAATCCCGCCACCATCGGCGTCTCAAAGATGCCGGGCGCGATGGTCATCACGCGGATGCCGAGGCGCGCGAGCTCACGTGCGGCGGGCAACGTCAGGCCCACCACGCCCGCCTTCGACGCGCTGTAAGCCGCCTGGCCGATCTGCCCGTCGTAGGCGGCAATGGATGCCGTGTTGATGATGATGCCGCGCTCGCCTTCGGCATCGGGCTGGTTTTCCGCCATCGCCTGCGCCGCAAGGCGCAGCACGTTGAAGGTGCCGACGAGGTTGATCTCGATGGCGCGGCGAAAGCTGTCAAGGCGATGTGGCCCGGTCTTGCCCAATACACGCTCGCCAGGGGCAATGCCCGCGCAACTGATCGCACCGTACAGCGCTCCGAACTTCTTCCGCGCCGCGGTTATGGTCTTCGCGACCTGTGTTTCGTCGATAACGTCCGTTTGAAAAAAGCTCGCGCCAGTTCCCAGTTCGAACGCAAGCTTTTTTCCCTGCTCTGCGTTGGTATCGGCAATGACGGCGTTGCCGCCTGCCGCCACCAGTCTGCGCACCGTCGCCGCGCCCAGGCCCGATGCGCTGCCGGTAATGAGGAAGGTATGGCCGGCTATATGCATCGCAGGCGGGTGATCGAGTGAGATTGAGTGATTGAGAATCCGCTGGCCGTCACACTTAATCACCTAATCACTTAGTCACCTAATCACTGGGCGACGCGGAGCGGCGCTCACTCGAGCCTGATGCCGACTTCGCGCGCGAGCTTCGCCTTTTTCACGAACTCAGCCCTGATGTAGGTCATGAAATCGTCCGGCGATGCGCTGGCGGTCAACTCGACCCCCTGCTGGATGAAGCGCTGGCGCAGTTCCGGGTTGGCGACCGCTTTCGCGACCTCCGCATTCAGGCGCATGAGGATCTCGCGCGGAGTGCCGGCCGGCGCCACGAGCCCGTTGAACGTGATGTCCTCGAAGCCCCGCATGCCCGATTCGTCGATGGTCGGCAGGTCGGGGAGGAGCAGCGAGCGCTTGAGACTCGTGACCGCGACTCCTCTTAGCTTGCCGGTCTTGATATGAGGCGTCGATGTGCTCACCTGGTCGAACATCATCGTGACCTGCCCGCTGATGACGTCGACGATCGCCTGGGCATTGCCCTTGTAGGGAACGTGCAGCATTTTCAGCCCGGCGTGGCGGCTGAAGAGCTCGGCCGCCATGTGCCCGGTGCCGCCGGTGCCCGCCGACGCGTAGGACAGCTCTCCCGGCCGCGCCTTCGCGAGCGCAACCAGCTGCTTCACCGAACGCGCCGGCAGCGCGGGGTTCACCACCAGCACTTGCGGCACCAGGCAGGTCTGCGAGACGCCGGCGAAGTCTTTCAAGGGATCGTAGCCCGGGTTCGACATGATCGACGGGACCACGGCGAACGTATTTGCCATCGCGAGCAGCGTGTAGCCGTCGGGCGCCGCTTTTGCGACGAGATGGGTGCCGACCAGGGCGCTCGCCCCGGGCCGGTTGTCGACGATCACCTGCTGCCCGACATTCTCGGAGAGCCTCTGCGCAACGCCCCGCGCGACGAGGTCCACGTTGCCGCCCGCCGCGAACGGCACGATGATACGCACCGGCTTGGCCGGATAGCCCTGCGCCATCAGGCTGACCGGCAACACGGCGATCAATACGGCTGCAATAAGTATGCACTTACTCTTCATCGCGCCCCCTCCTGCTGACGCACGCAATGTCCGTGCCGGTCAGCCTTTGTCCACGCGCATTTTAACGTAAGAGCCCGGGGCGTCCTCGATGGCTTTCAGCTTGCCCTTGCCGGGAATCCGCTCGGGCACCTTGTCGCCGCCATGCTGCGCGATCCAGCCCGCCCACTCGGTCCACCACGATCCCGGGTGCTGCGACGCGCCCTTCAACCACTGTTCCGGATTGTCGGGTAGCTTCGGGTTGGTCCAGTAGGAATATTTTTTCGCGGCCGGCGGGTTGACGATGCCCGCGATATGCCCGGAGCCGCCGAGCACGAAACGCACCGGGCCGGGAAAGAGCTTCGCGCCCGCGTAGGTCGAGCGCCAGGGTGCGATGTGGTCCTCCTGCGTGGAGACGAAGTAGAGTGGCGTCTTCACCCGGGTGAGATCGATCGGCACGCCGCCGAGCGTCATGCCGCCCGGCTTCGCCAGCAGGTTCTTGATGTACAGGTTGCGCAAGTAGTAACTGTGCATCGCCGCCGGCATGCGCGTGGAATCCGAGTTCCAGTAGAGCAGGTCGAACGGGAACGGGTCGCGCCCCAGCAGGTAGTTGTTGACGACGAACGACCAGATCAGGTCGTTTGCGCGCAGCATGTTGAACGTGGTCGCCATCTCGGATCCCTCGAGATAACCGCGCTCCTTCATGCGTTTCTCGAGCGCCGCGACCTGCTGCTCGTCGATGAACACCTCGAGCTCGCCCGCTTCCGAGAAGTCGATCAAGGACGCGAAGAACGTTCCCGATACGATGCGCTCGTCCTTTTTCCCCGTGAGATAGCCGAGCGTGCAGGCCAGCAGCGTGCCGCCGAGGCAATAGCCGACGGCGTTCACCTCGCGCACGCCCGTCGCTTTCTCGATCGCGTCGAGCGCCGCGAGCATGCCCTCGGCCAGGTAGTCGTCGAAGCTCTTGTGGGCCAGCGTCTTGTCCGGGTTGACCCAGGAGATCACAAATACCGTGTGTCCCTGCTCGACGGCCCACTTGATGTACGAGTTCTTCTCGCGCAGGTCGAGTATGTAGTACTTGTTGATCCAGGGCGGGATGACCAGCAATGGCCGGCGGAAGACCGGCCCGTTCGCCGGGTAGTACTGGATCAGCTGGATGAGGTCGTTCTGAAACACGATCTTCCCAGGCGTGGTGGCGATGTTGACGCCGAGCTTGAACGCGTTCTTATCGGTCATGCGCATGCTGACCTGGCCGCCGCCGCCGCGCGCCACGTCCTCGAGCAGGTTGTTCAATCCCTTCAGCAGGTTCTGCCCGCCGCTCGCCACCGTCTCGCGCAGCACCTCCGGGTTGGTGAGCAGGAAGTTGCTGGGAGAAAGCGCGTCTATGTACTGCCGCGTGTAGAAATCCACCTTCTTCGCGGTGTGCTCGTCGAGCCCTTCGACCTTGCCCACCGTCTGGTGCAGGTGCCGGGCGGCGATCAGGTAGGACTGCTTGATGTAGTCGTAGAGAAAATTCTGCTGCCAGTCTTCGTGCTTGAACCGGCGGTCGCCCTGGTGCGGCTCGGCAACGGCTTTCGCGTCCTGCCCCATCAGCTTCATCATCGAGCTTTGCCACAGCGAGACAGTGTCCTGCCAGAACTTCATCTGCGCCTCGGCGAGCTTGAACGGGTCCGATAGCAGCTTCGACCACGCCTGGAAAAACGCCTGCGCGAGCCCAAGCTCATCGTTCAGTCCGGGCAGCCCGCCGGTGCTGCTACGCTCCAGGAATTGCGTGACGAGACGGCCGCTCTTCTGCGCGATATCGGCGTAGAGTTTGGCCAGCTGGACAGGGTCGTGGGTCTGCTGTTCGGTCTGTTTATCGGTCATCCGGAGTCTTTCGGGGGCCCAAAATGATCTTGACGTTAACGTAAACGGAGAGTAGCCTGAATTCTGTATATATTACATGGCATTGTTGCGCAGCACAATGAGTAATACCTACACGATTTCCGAGCTCGCCAAGGAATTTGGCGTGACTACCCGCACCATCCGCTTCTACGAGGACCAGGGTCTCCTGAGCCCCGCGCGCGAAGGCACCAGCCGGATCTTCAGCGGCCGCGACCGGGTGCGTCTGAAGCTGGCGTTGCGCGGCAAGCGCCTGGGCTTCTCTCTCGCGGAGATCCGCGAGCTATTCGAGTTGTACGATGTCTCGCGCGACGAGCACAAGCAGCTCGAGGAATTCCTTGCCAGGCTGGAGCGGCGGCGGGCACACCTCGAGCAGCAGCGCGAAGATATCGAGGTGATGCTGAACGAGATCAACTTCTTTGCCAGCCAGTGCCGCAGACTGCTCAAGGGCCAACCGGAAGACGGCAGTTCGAAGACAGCCGCTTAAGCTGAAATGACGCATTGCGTTATATATTGACGTTAACGTAAACGTTATACATTTTCATGCTAATAATAAGCGCCTTACCGACACCTTGGACTGCTGAAATAGCGTTTAGATACCCCCTCGGCTATACCGCAATAACGGGACGATGGCCCAGACCGACAACCTCAGCGAGATACCGCGCGTATCGAGCGAAACCCGGTTGTCCGCTCCTGTCCGCGCAGTGATTCCGGCGCCCCGCGCACGGAGTAGCCGGGATTAGGCGGAGAACCCTCATGTACCAGGGTCTGAACTTCGAGCTGGGCGAGACCGCGGACATCCTGCGCGCGTCGGTCGCCACGTTCACTGCGCGCGAGATCACACCGCGCGCGGCCGAGATCGACCGCACCAATGAATTCCCGCGCGACCTGTGGCCCAAGCTCGGCAAGCTCGGCCTGCTGGGCATCACCGTCGAAGAGGAGTACGGCGGCGCCGGCATGGGCTACCTCGCCCACATCGTCGCGATGGAGGAAGTGAGCCGCGGCTCTGCCTCGGTCGGTCTCTCTTACGGCGCGCACTCCAATCTGTGCGTGAACCAGATCCGCCGCAACGGCAGCAGCGAGCAGAAACGGCGTTACCTGCCGAAACTCATTTCGGGCGAGCACGTCGGCGCGCTGGCGATGAGCGAGCCCGGCGCCGGTTCCGACGTCGTGAGCATGCGGCTGCGCGCCGAGAAGCGCGGCGACCGTTACGTGTTGAACGGCACCAAGATGTGGATCACCAACGGGCCCGACGCCGATGTGCTGGTCGTTTACGCCAAGACCGATCCGAACGCCGGCGCGCGCGGCATCACCGCTTTTCTTGTTGAAAAGAAATTCAAGGGATACTCGACCGCGCAAAAACTCGACAAGCTCGGCATGCGCGGTTCCAACACCTGCGAGCTCGTGTTCAATGATTGCGAGGTGCCGGAAGAGAACGTGCTGGGAACAACCGGCAAGGGTGTCGAGGTGCTGATGAGCGGACTCGATTACGAACGCGCGGTGCTGGCGGCCGGGCCGGTCGGCATCATGCAGGCGTGCCTTGATGCCGTGATCCCTTACGTGCACCAGCGCAAGCAGTTCGACCAACCGATCGGAGAGTTCCAGCTGATGCAGGGTAAGCTCGCCGACATGTACGTCACGCTGAACGCCTGCCGCGCTTATGTCTATGCGGTAGCCCGCGCATGCGACCGCGGCGAGGTCACGCGCAAGGACGCCGCCGGAGCGATCCTGTTCGCCTCCGAGAAGGCGACGGGGATGGCGCTGGAAGCCATCCAGTGCCTGGGCGGCATGGGCTACATTAACGACTCGCCCACTGGGCGGCTTCTGCGCGACGCCAAGCTGTATGAAATTGGGGCCGGGACATCTGAAATCAGGCGCTGGTTGATTGGGCGAGAGTTATACGAGGAGACGCGGTAGCGTCTATCGGCCCCAATTTCATCAGATGAGGCCAACCTGCATCCATTTAATAACCGCCATGACACCTGGAAGAAACGGGCAGCATGAAACCAGGAGCGCGCGCTTCCACAAATGCGTCCTACTTCTTTATTTTTCCCTATGTTGATGCCGCTGATCAGCAGCGCGTTCAGCGGTATGAAGTGACCACTAACTAACGCTGAAAACAAACGAAAAATGGCCAAATTGCACACCCCCCTCTGTGACCGGCTCGGTATCCGCCTCCCGATTATCCAGGCACCCATGCCGAGTGCTTCAACCCCCGAACTGGTCGCGGCGGTCAGCCAAGCCGGCGCGCTTGGATCCTTTGCTTTCAACTATACCCAGCCCGAGACCATGCAGAGGGAGTCGGAAGCGGTGCGAGCACACACTAACGCGCCATTCAACGTGAACCTGTTCGTCTCGAAGCAACCCCCTGCTGTTGATGTGGCGGCACAGCGCGGGGCATTGGATGCAGTCGCAGGCTATTACCAGGAACTCGGCCTGCCACCTCCCGAGCCGGTGCGTCCGCCGTACGCGCCTGACCTGGACGCGCAACTGCGCGCCGTTGAGGAAATCCGTCCCGCCGTATTCACATTTCACCTGGGGGACCTGCCGCCGGAGCGCGTGCGCCGCTTGCAGTCGCAAGGCGTGAAAGTCGGCGGCAGCGCAACCTGCATCGCCGAAGCACGGCACCTGGAAGCGCTGGGCGTGGACTTCATCGTCGCGCAGGGCGCCGAGGCCGGAGGCCACCGCGGCAGCTACCTGCGCGACCCGTACGATTCGATGATCGGCACCCTCGCCCTGGTGCGCATGATCGTGCGCAAAGTGAAGACGCCCGTCGTGGCCGCAGGCGGCATCATGGACGGCGCCGGCATCGCTGCGGTGCTCGCGCTCGGCGCACAGGCCGCGTGGCTCGGCACCGCTTTCATTCCTTGTCTCGAAAGCGGCGCTTCGCGCGTGCACAAGGAACGCGTCCTCAACTCGAAAGAGGACGAGACCCTGGTCACCGAGATGTTCTCCGGCAAGCCCGCTCGGGCGATCGCCAATCGCTTCGTGCGTGAGACGCACGAGCGCGCGGCACCGCAGCTCGTTTTTCCGGCGCAGAACGCTCTCACCGGCAAGCTGCGGACGGCAGCGGCAAAGGCCGGGATTCCCGACTTCGTCGCGATGTATGCCGGGCAGGCTACGCCGCTCTCCCGCGCGCTGCCTGCCGCAGAACTGGTCGCGGCGCTGGAAGCCGAAACGCTCGAATGCCTCGACCGGCTCGCCGCGCTGCGCTGATGAATAACGAACCGCCAAGACGCCAAGACCACCAGGAAATTTTAGGGGGCCGGACATGAAGGACGATCCTGTAGTGATAGTCGGTTCCTCGCGCACGCCAATGGGTGCGTTTATGGGCGATTTGAAAACGCTCACGGCGCCGGAGCTCGGCGCCTTCGCCATCCGCGCCGCGGTCGAGCGCGCCGGGGTCAGGCCGGACGAGGTGCAGGAAGTCATCATGGGCAACGTGCTGCCCGCCGGCCAGGGCCAGGCGCCGGCGCGCCAGGCCGCGCTCGGGGCCGGCCTGCCGGTCTCGACCGGCTGCACGACTATCAACAAGGTGTGCGGTTCCGGCATGAAGGCGGCGATGCTGGCGCACGACATGCTGGCGCTCGGCGTGAACAACGTCATGGTCGCGGGCGGCATGGAGAGCATGTCGAACGCCCCCTACCTCTTGCCGAAAGCGCGGGCGGGCCTGCGGCTCGGCCACGGCGAGGTGAAGGACCACATGTTCCTCGACGGGCTGGAGGACGCTTACGACCGCGGACAACTGATGGGCACGTTTGCCGAGGATTGCGCCGATAAATACCGCTTCTCACGAGAGGCCCAGGACCGTTACGCCATCACCTCGCTCAAGCGCGCGCAGGAAGCGATCAAGGACGGCGGCTTCGAGCAGGAGATCGTGCCCGTGATGCTGGGCGGAAAAACCGGCGCCATGGTGAAGACCGACGAGCAGCCGCTCAAGGCCAACCTCGACAAGATCCCGCAGTTGAAGCCCGCGTTCAGGAAGGATGGCACCGTTACCCCGGCCAACTCGAGCTCGATCTCGGATGGCGCGGCGGCGATGGTGCTGATGCGGCTCTCCGAGGCGGAGAAGCGGGGTATTGCGCCATTGGCGAAGATCGTCGCCTACAGCACGCACTCGCAGGAACCGCGGTGGTTCACCACGGCCCCGGTGGGCGCGGTCCGCAAGCTCTTCGAGAAGACCGGATGGGATGCGAAAACGACGGATTTGTTCGAGATCAACGAGGCGTTCGCAGTGGTGGCGATGGCGGCGATGCACGACCTTGACCTGCCGCATGACAAGGTCAACGTCCACGGCGGGGCCTGCGCGCTGGGACACCCGCTCGGCGCCTCCGGCGCCCGCATCATGGTGACGCTGCTCGCCGCATTGGAAAAGCACGGCCTGAAACGCGGCATCGCCGCGCTGTGCATCGGTGGCGGCGAGGCGACGGCTATCGCGCTGGAGCGCATCAGCTGATGAAGCGTGACGTGATGACGCGTGACACGGTGGTGCGTGACATGGTGCATCGTGACATGGGAAAGCGTGGCTTTTGGCTCGAAACCCGACGTTGGCAGCAACCGCAACACCTGAGAATTCGAATCACGAATCATGATTCACGAATCACTGCTTAAGGTGAACGGCATGGCAAACCCGATCGATTTCTATTTTGACTTCTCCTCCCCGTACGGCTACTTCGCAGCCGCGAAGATCGACGAGCTGGCGGCGAAATACGGCCGCGCCGTCACCTGGCGCCCCATCCTGCTGGGCGCTGTATTCAAGATCACCGGCGGCCAGCCGCTGCCGACGATCCCGTTGAAGGGCAGCTACACCGCGCACGATCTCGTGCGCAGCGCGCGGCTGTTCACGGTGCCGTTCAAGATACCGGCCAAATTTCCCATCGGCAGCACCGCACCAAGCCGGGCCTACTACTGGGTGGGAGACAAGGACCCGGCGCTGGCGAAAAAGCTGGCGCAGGCGCTGTTCCATGCCTACTTTGCCGAGGACCGCGACATCTCCAACCCGGAAGTGACCGGCAATGTCGCCGCCAAGCTGGGCGTGGACAAGGGCGAGCTCACGCAGGCGCTCAACGACCCCGCGGTGAAGGAGCGGCTCAAGACCGAGGTGGACGCCGCTATCGAGCGCGGCGTATTCGGCTCGCCCTACATCGTCATCGACGGCGAGCCATTCTGGGGATCGGACCGCCTCGACCAGGTCGAGAAGTGGTTGGAAACGGGCGGCTGGTGAGAAGGGATAGTTCAAGGTTCAAGGTTCAAGGTTCAAGGTTCAAGGTT
>CAYYZZ010000072.1:0-10936 GCA_964476235.1 uncultured Streptomycetaceae bacterium
GGAGTTCGGAGTTCGAACCGAAGACGAGATCGACACGCGTGCCGGTCCACTTGACGGCGCCCGTCTTGCGATCGCGACCTTCGAACACGTCGGCGTCTTTCAAGGCCGCCTTCCACTCCGTGCCCATGTCGAGCAGGTTCACGAAGAAGTCGTTGGTCAGCGCCTCCGGCCGCTTGGTGAAGACGCCGTCTTGTGACTTTCCGTGGTTGGCGCCCAGAACGCGCATCCCGCCGACGAGAACCGTCATCTCGGGCGCGGTCAGCGTCAGCAATTGCGCCTTGTCGATCAGCAAGGCCTCGGCCAGCACGGTGTACTTGCCCTTGAGGTAGTTGCGGAAGCCGTCGGCGATCGGCTCAAGCGGGGCGAAGGACTCGACGTCGGTCTGCTCCTGCGAGGCGTCCATGCGTCCCGGCGTGAAGGGAACCTTCACGTCGTGGCCGGCCTTCTTCGCGGCTTGCTCGACGCCCGCGCAACCGGCCAGAGCGATCAGGTCCGCGAGCGAGACCTTCTTGCCGCCGGACGCCGTCTTGTTGAACTCGCTCTGGATGCCTTCCAGGGTCTTGAGCACCTTCGCCAGCTGCGCGGGCTGGTTCGCTTCCCAGTCCTTCTGCGGTGTGAGGCGGATGCGGGCGCCGTTCGCGCCGCCGCGCTTGTCCGAGCCGCGGAAGGTGGACGCCGACGCCCAGGCCGTCGAAACCAGCTCCGAGACGGACAGGCCCGAAGCCAGGATCTTGGCCTTCAGCGCGGCGACGTCCTTGTCATCGATCAACTTGTGATTGACCGCGGGGACCGGATCCTGCCAGATGAGTTCTTCCTTGGGAACCTCGGGTCCGAGATAGCGCGCGCGCGGGCCCATGTCGCGGTGCGTCAGCTTGAACCAGGCGCGGGCGAACGCGTCCGCGAACTGGTCCGGATGCTCCATGAAGCGCCGCGAGATCTTCTCGTAGGC
Source organism: uncultured Streptomycetaceae bacterium (assembly GCA_964476235.1). Lineage (GTDB taxonomy): Bacteria > Pseudomonadota > Gammaproteobacteria > Burkholderiales > SG8-41 > SG8-41. The sequence goes on from CAYYZZ010000072.1 coordinate 950, forward strand.
GGGGTCGAAGCGCAGCGAGAGGTCGGTGGTCAGCATCGAAGGCGCGATGCGCTTCGACTTGTCGTGGGCATGCGGCACCGTGCTCGCGCCCGCCCCGTTCTTCGGCTTCCACTGATGCGCGCCGGCCGGGCTCTTCGTCAGCTCCCACTGGTAGCCGAACAGGTGCTTGAAGAAGTCGTTGCTGAACTTCGTCGGCGTGGTGGTCCAGGTGACTTCCAGGCCGCTGCAGATGGCGTCACCGCCCACGCCCTTGCCGAAGCTGCTCTTCCAGCCGAAGCCCTGCGCCTCGAGCTCGTCGGCTTCCGGATCGGCTCCCTTGTGCGACTCAGGGGCGGCGCCGTGGGTCTTGCCGAAGCTGTGGCCGCCGGCGATCAGCGCGACCGTCTCCTCGTCGTTCATCGCCATGCGCTTGAAGGTTTCGCGGATGTCCCTGGCCGCGGCCACCGGATCGGGATTGCCGTTCGGGCCCTGCGGATTGACGTAGATCAGGCCCATCTGGACGGCGCCGAGCGGGTTCTCGAGGTTCCGGTCGCCGGAGTAGCGCTTGTCCTCCAGCCACTGGCTCTCAGAGCCCCAGTAGACGTCGTGATCCGGCTCCCACACGTCCTCGCGGCCGCCGCCGAAGCCGAAGGTCTTGAAGCCCATCGTCTCCAGCGCGACGTTGCCGGTGAGGATCATCAGGTCGGCCCAGGAGATCTTCCGGCCGTACTTCTGCTTGATCGGCCAGAGCAGGCGGCGCGCCTTGTCCAGGCTGACGTTGTCCGGCCAGCTGTTGAGCGGCGCGAAGCGCTGCTGGCCCCGGCCGCCCCCGCCGCGGCCGTCCGCGATCCGGTACGTGCCGGCGCTGTGCCAGGCCATGCGGATGAACAGCGGCCCGTAGTGGCCGAAGTCCGCCGGCCACCAGTCCTGCGAATCCGTCATCAGCGCCGCGAGATCCTTCTTCAGCGCCGCCAGGTCGAGGCTCTTGAACTCCTTGGCGTAGTCGAAGTCCTCGCCCATCGGATTCGACTTGACGGAATGCTGGTGCAGGAGGTCCAGCCGCAGCTGGTTCGGCCACCAGTCGCGGTTCGACGTGCCGCCGCCAGCGGTGTGATTGAATGGGCACTTGCTCTGTTCTGTCATGTGTAGTCTCCTTTCAGTTCTTTTCAGGTCTTTATTGAATAGCTAACGTCCCGGTTGTGCCGCGCGGAACGCGTCGGTCACGAACCGGCGGTTAGACCTCATATATTGATCAGGCTGCGATCTTTCGCAGTACGCCCGGATTGAGTTCCGCAACCTTGATAAGGGTCTTCGCGGCTGCGCTCGGCTCGCGGCGCCCCTGTTCCCACTCCTGGAGGGTGCGGACCGAAACCCCGAGCAGCGCGGCGAACTGGGATTGCGACAGGCCGGATTTTTCGCGAGCGCGGACAATCGGAAAGGACTCGACCGTGTACCGCCGGCCAACGCGGCCGGCCTTGATGTCGCGAATGCCGTCAACGATTTCCCGGCCGATATTCCGGCTCTTTTCCCACTTCGCCAATTGCCTTTCAGTCATCTTACTCATCGTCGATAGCCTCTTTCATTTGCTTCATGAGATGCGCGGGAATGTTCTCGCGCACGTTCTTTCCATACAGCGTGAGCATCCAGATCTTGCCGCGCGCGCTTCGCAGGTAGTAAACGACGCGCAACCCGCCGCGCTTCCCGCGACCCGCCACCGCCCATCGCAGCTTTCGCACGCCGCCCGAGCCCGGAACTACCGCGCCGGCTTCGGGGTGCTCGTTCAGGTGGTGCTGGAGTCTCGCGTATTCGTCGTCATCGAGATAGTGATCGAGCGCCTTTGTGAAGAAAGGCGTCTCGATGAACTCGAACATCGGCTGATTCTACGGCATTGACGTATATCTGTCCAGCTACGGCAGGAATGAGGTCTAACGTCATGTTGAGCGGCGCGCTTCAGCGCGTCCGCTCGAACTAAAGTTAGCTCTCAGCTTTGCCACAGAACCTTGTCCTCACCGCGGATGGAAAAACGCCCGTCGGGTTCAAGGTATGCAACTACGGTAAACATGGCCGAAACATCATTCCACACGATTATGCGCGGTACGTCTCCTGTTATAGGGGGGCGCTGTGCCGAGGTGTCGCGATCCGGTTCGCCGAGACGGGAGATTGCCTCATCGAGGGACGAAATTCCGAAGAGGAGACGACCCAGGCGGGCTCCTTCCTTTGACATATCGTCGGCGGGGCACATAGGCATTTGCTGAGAGCTAACTTGAAGTCGACCGCCGAAAAACGGGGTCTGGATACCCTATTCTGCGCCGACCCTTGTCATCCTTCAATCCGATCAATTCGTTATTGGGGCATGGCACACTAAATGCCCTGACAAAACCCCGATTCGCATGCAAAGACCTGATAGGCCGTTTTCGCCGCCTCAGACCACCACCAAGCCGAGGCTTTTGGACCAGGTGCGCGATGTGTTGCGCCGCAAGCATTACAGCATACGCACTGAACAGAGTTACGTGGACTGGATCAAGCGCCATGCATCTCGTGAGAGCGGGAGAGCGAAAGAGCGCGAGATGGACAAGAATTTCTTAAGAGCGTGAGGGCGGGAGATCGTAAATGGACAAGCCACACAAGAAGCTCGACGTCTGGAAATTATCCATGGAGCTGTCGAGGGTGGTATACCGCCTCACAACGGGGTATCCCTCCGAAGAAAGATTTGGCCTCGTGTCGCAAATGCGACGCGCGGCAGTAAGCGTTCCAAGCAATATCGCTGAAGGTGCCGCAAGAGATTCCAACAACGAATTCCGACACTTCCTGTCCATTGCCAGAAGTTCCCTCAGCGAGCTGGATACGCAATTGGATTTGTCGCAGGACATTGGTTTCGTTACTGAGACATCCAGATCGGAGATTGACCGACTTCTGACACGAATCGACAAGATGCTTTACGGATTGCACCAACTGAAGGCCGAAAAGACGGGAGCGCGGGAGCGCGGGAGGGCGTGAGAGCGATAAGATTCGTGAGAGCGGGAGTGCGTGAGATGGAGTCAGTAACTTACGACCTTTCGCTCTCACGATTTGCCGATCTAACGATCTCCCGGGTGTTTCCCCCTCCCGATCTCCCGCTCTCACGATCTCCCGGTATTTGTCAGCCGAGCAGCCGCTGCACGCGCCGCGCCGCGGCGATGTGCCCGTCGCGCAGGAAGCGCTCGTGGTTCTCGTCCACCTCGGCGAGATCGTAGCGGTAGCTCGCCATCAAGCCGTAGGACTGCTTCATGCCGCGGGGCGACGTGTCGGCCAGCCAGAACAGGTGGCTCACGCGCGCGCCGTTGTGGAGGTGGAATTGCGCGACCGGGTCGAGCAGCTGATTGCCGGATTTTTCCTGCAGGAGATAGCGGGCGCACAGTTTCTCCAGCAGCTCGCGCAGCGCACTCCCGAAGCGGGCGTCGGTCAGCCATTCGGGACGCGCCAGCGCGACGGCGATCGCGGTGCCGGGATCGGGATGCCCAAACGTCTGGGCGAACTTCGCGGTTTCCGCGTCCGGCAGCATTCCTCGTCCATCGGCGAGCGCCTGGTCCAGCCACTTGCGGAAACCGGGCAGCGGCGAGAGCGTGGCGAATACCTGGAGCCGGGGCAGGTCGCGCCGCAGGTCCTCGATCACGCGCTTGAGCAGGAGGTTGCCCAGGCTCACGCCGCGCAGGCCTTTCTGGGTGTTGGAGATCGAATAGAACACGGCGGTGTCGGCGGTGCGCGGGTCCTGCACCGGCGCGCCCTGGTCGAGCAGCAACTGTACGCTGCCGGGCAGGCCCTTTGCCAGCGCGATCTCGACGAAAATCAGCGGCTCGTCGGGGAGCCGCGGGTGGAAGAAGGCGTAGCAGCGGCGGTCGGTGTCGAGCCGGTTGCGGAGGTCGTTCCACGACTCGATCGGGTGAACGGCCTCGTAGGTAATGAGCTTCTCGAGCACGAGCGCCGGCGACTGCCAGGAGATCCGCCTCAGCTCCAGGAAGCCGGGGTCGAACCAGCTCTCCAGCAGTCCGTCGAGCTCGACCTGCAGCACCTCGAGGGCGGGCTCCCGGGGCAGGAGCTCGAGCAGGTCGGCGCGCAGGTCGACCAGGAACTTCACGCCATCCGGCAGCAGGTTGAACTGCGTGAGGAACTTCGCGCGCGGGGCGTCGAGCGCAATGCGCAGGCGCGCTTCCGCCCGGCTCAGGCTGGCGTCGTCGGTCGCGGTCTGGATCGCCGAGATGGCCTGCTCCAGTTCCTCGCGATCGGGCGCGAACTCGTGGGTGATCAGGTTGAGGATCGCGGCGCGCTGCGGCGTGTCGGCGCCGCGGTAGATGACCGCGATGCGCTCGGCGCGGCTGCGAGCCGAGATCTCGCCCCCGCGCTGCTTCCGGCTTTCCGCCAGCAGCGGCTTGAGCTGCCCGATCAGGCGCGCGGTTGCGTGGCCGGCCTCGATTTCGCCCGGCGCGGGAAACACCGAGGCGGCGAGACGACGCCACCAGTGGCGCAACCGCTCGAAGGCGGACAGCGGGTTCGGTGTGCTTGCTGCCTGGTTCATTGTCGTCTCTTATAGGTCTGCCGTTTCGATCTGATAGTAGTCTGCTTCTGTTGCGGCTCAAAGTAGATCAGGCGCATATGCCGTCAGGCTGGCGTGCGCGTTGCCGAAAACAGACATCCCTCTCTGCCGGACGCACCGGCGGGGTGCGGACGATGCACCATCCCTATGTTAGATTCGACATCCCATGCGCCTCAGCGTTCTCGATCAGTCCCCGATCATCAGCGGTCACACGCCGGCGCAGGCCGTGCACGAGACCATCCGCCTGGTGAAGGCGGCGGAGGCGCTCGGTTTTTACCGCTACTGGCTGGCCGAGCATCACTCGATCGCCGCGCTGGCCGACCCTTGTCCCGAGATCCTGCTGGCGAGGATAGCGGCCGAGACCTCGCGCATCCGCGTCGGGACCGGCGGCATCCTGCTGCCGTATTACAGCCCGCTCAAGGTGGCGGAGCAGTTCCGCATGCTCGAGGCGCTCTACCCTGGCCGCATCGACCTCGGCATCGGGCGCGCGCCGGGCGGCGACCAGGTCACCGCGCTCGCGATGGGCGAGGGGCGCTATCCGGGAGCAGAGCACTTCCCGGAGCAGGTGCAGTATGTCGTCGCCTATCTCGACGGCGCCCTGCCCAAGGAGCACCCGTTCGCCGGCGTCAGGGTCATGCCGGCCGGCCCGACGGTCCCGGAGGTCTGGCTGCTCGGCTCCTCGGATTACAGCGGCGCGCTCGCGGCGCAGCTCGGCCTGCGGTTCGCCTTCGCGAATTTCATCAGCGCGGACGGCGGGGACGCCGTGATGCGGGAGTACCAGCGCCGCTATCAACCTTCGCAGCGCGAGCCGCGGCCGCACGCCCTGTTGTGCGTGTTCGTGATTTGCGCTCAAGCGGCGGCCGAGGCCGAGCGGCTTGCCGGCAGTATCGACCTGCGCCGGCTCAACATGGATTACGGCGTCAACGCGCCGGTGCCCAATCAAGAGGAGGCGGCGCGCTACCCCTACACCGAGGCCGACCGCCGGCGCATCGCCCATCATCGCCGCCGCGTCGTGCTCGGCACGCCCGAAGCGGTGCGCGACTGCCTGCTGGAAATGCAGGAGACCTTCCAGGCCGACGAGCTGATGGCGATCACCATCACGGGCGACTATGACAGCCGGTTGAAATCCTATGAGTTGCTCGCCGGGGCATTCGGATTGAGTCAGCGGCGCTGACGCCTCGCGCGTTATAGAGGGGGCCGGTCACACCTGGCATTGGATCCCGCTCGGTGAGAGCGGTTTTAAAATCAACGACTTGAGGAGACGAGGATGAACAAGCTGATCGCAGGGTTGTGTTGTCTGATGCTAGCGGGCTCGCCGCTGGCGCTGGCTCAGGACAAGGGCAAAGCCGATGAGAAAAAGGCGGCTGCCGCCAAGAAGGAGCCGTCCGCGAAACAGTTGGCGCACCAGCAGAAGATGAAGGACTGCAGCAAGGAGGCGAGCGGCAAGAAGCTGAAAGGCGACGAGCGCAAGGGCTTCATGAGCGCCTGCCTGAAGGGCTAACGCACCACGTTAAATTGCCCCGGACCGGGGCGGGGGGCATACTGGGACGACCGGTATGCCCCTTTCTTTTTTTCGGTTCGCGCGCGATTGCCTGGCCGTGCTGGCCGGCGCTTTAATTCCTGTAACGGGAGGGATGGTGCAGGCACAAGCCCAGGATGCCTATGAGCCGCAGCGCCGGCGCATGGTGGAAGAGATCGCCGCGCTCACGCGCGAGACACGTTCCGAGACCGGGCGGACGGCGCTGTCGGAGCGCGTGATGGCCGCGATGGCGAAAGTGCCGCGCCACGAGTTCGTGCCCGACGGCGAGAGGCGCAATGCCTACGCCAATCGGCCGCTGACGATCGGCCTGGGGCAGACCATCTCGCAGCCCTACATCGTCGCGCTGATGACCGACCTCATGGAGGTGAAGCCCGGCGACCGCGTGCTCGAAATCGGCACCGGCTCCGGCTACCAGGCGGCGGTGCTGGCGGAGCTCGCCGGCATGGTCTATACCGTGGAGATCGTCGAGCCGCTGGCGCGCGAGGCCAGCGAGCGCTTCAAGCGGCTGGGCTACCGCAACGTGGTGGCCAGAACGGGCGACGGCTACCAGGGCTGGGCCGAGCACGCGCCGTTCGATGCGATCATGGTGACCGCCGCGCCGCGCGAGATTCCCCAACCCCTGATCGACCAACTGAAGCCGGGCGGGCGATTGGTCGTCCCCGTCGGCGGACAGGCGAGCGGGCAGTCGCTGCTGCTGATCGAGAAACAGCCGGATGGGAAGATCACGCGCCGCAACGTGCTCGCGGTGCGCTTCGTGCCCCTGACTGATAAATCAGGAAAACAACAGTGACCTGTGACCGGTGACCGGTGACCCGTAAACGGGTGCAATTGCAAGTGATGTTGTAAAACAGAAAGGGCGGCATGGGCCGCCCTTTGCGTTTGAGAACGACCGGTCACCAGTCACTAGTCACCGGTCACGCTTCATCTAAAAGCGGTAGCGGACGCCGAGACGCAGGCCCTGGAGCCGGAGCGGGCTGGTCGCGTCCTGGGACAGCAGGTCGTAGCTCAGGGCCCAGCTCGGCGTGAGCCAGTGTTGACCGGTGAAGGTCAGCTGGCGCGGCCCTGAGCCGGAACCAGCGGGGTCGAAGAAAGGCGTGAAGGTTTCCACCTCCCGCCCCAAAGCGAGCCCGAAGGTGCTGGCGGTGCTGTGCCTGTAACTCATTTGCAACTGATAGCTGTGCGCAAAGCCGGCGCTGGACAGGCGATAGGGCGTCAGCGTGTAGCCGTTTGTGGCCGGCATTTCACCGGACGCCCCGTAGCGCAAGCCGGAGTCCGGATCATTCATCCGGTACTGGAGCCCCACGCTTAACGCTCTTCCCTCGCTCAACGAAGTGTGCAACTGGCCGGTGAGCGCGTAGCGCCGCGGCGAGAGCGGGGACTCCTGGGCGTATCCCGCTTCGAGCGAGGTACCCCAGCCGCCCGGCAGGGAATAGACGATGCCCCCGTACGATTCAGACGCGCGCAGCCCGAGGCGGGACGCTTCGCGCGCGCCGGCGTACAGCGTGTAGTCGGACGAGCGCGTGGTCTGCCAGGCCTGAGTTGCTTCGCTGCCGAAAGCCAGGTCTGCCGGGAGCGTCGCTGTGCCAGTCCGGGATTGGAGTCCGAGGCCCGCGACGTACTCGCGTGCCATCCCCGGCTCGCCTGTGGCAGCGCCTGAGGCGAGCGCGAGCAGGGCGATGAGCGTAAGTTGTTTGAATGGGTAGCGCATATATTGAGATAGGTTCTAGCAAATCGAGTGTAAACCCGGCGCGACCGCAGCCTTGAATCAAGTCAACCAACTCTGCAATTCCGGGCGCAACACTGTGGCTCTGGCGCAACAACCGGCAGCTAAGGTTGCACCACGTCTAGGCATGGCTGGCGGTCAGTGCACCAATAACTGGCGCCCATGCGGGATGTTATTTTCAACCCTTTGAATAAATTACCTAAATAAATGGCACACCGGTTGCTATAGCAAGGCCACGACAGGACCGAGCCTCCAGACTTGAGGACGATCCGGAGAGGCCCAGATGAGTCTGACGCAGGCGATCAAATTGCTGTCTGGCGAGGTAGCCGGCGAGCGCGATTTAAGCGAGCGCGAGGCTTATGCGCTGATGTCGGCGATGCTCGATGGGGGGCTGGGCGAGCTCGAGCTTGGCGCGCTGCTCGCGTTGCTCGAGCGCAAGCCCGTGACGCTGGCCGAGCTGCTGGGTTATTGCGCGGCGCTGGCGCCGCGCTGCAGCCGGTTGAGGCCGCCGCCGGGACCCGCGCGACCGGTCCTGTTTGCGTGTTATCACGGCATGCGCAGCCAGCCGCATCTGCTCCCGCTGGTCGCGCTCATGCTGCAGCGGCTCGGCGTGCCGGTGCTCGTGCACGGCGCGCTCGATGGCGCGGGCGGCGTTGCCGCGGCCTACGTATTCCGCGAGCTGGGCGTTCTTCCCTGCATGAGCCTGGCCCAGGCGCAATCACGCATCGAGGAGCACAAGCTCGCTTTCGTCCCAACCGCAGTCCTGACGCCAGGGCTTGCCGAGTTGCTGGCGTTGAAAGGGCGCCTGGGTTTCGGCGGCTTTATCCAGGCGATTGCCAGAATGCTGGTGCCGTTCGAGGCCGAGACGCTGCAGGTGGTCGGGGCCAATGCCGTGATGAGTAGTGCGTTGCTGCGCGAGTATCTGGCGGTCAGCGGATCGAGGGCATTATTGCTCGAGGGAGTGGAAGGGGAGGCGTTCGCCGACCCCCGGCGCAGGCCGCGACTCGAGTATGTGACCCCGGATGAATGCCGGGTGCTGTTCGACGCGGAGACCGTTACGCTCAAGCATGCCGCTGCGCTGCCGGCTGCCATCGACGCGCAAACGGTGGCGGCCTGGATCCACCGCGCGATGGCGGGAGAAGTGCCGCTGCCGCTGCCGCTCGTCAACCAGATCGCCTGCTGTCTCTACGGCGCGGGTTATACCGACGACATGAACCAGGCCAAGGCGATCGTCGCCGTCGAGACCGGCAGCCTGGCCGTTGCCTGACCGGCATCTTCCTCCTGAAACGCGCTGGCGCGAACGGCGCGGGGCGGCCCCAAGAGTCTCACACGATGTGAACGCGCGCGTATTCGCGCCCGGAGGATACTTTTCGCCGTTGCTGGCCCCGTCGAAAGGTACTAGAATAGCGACCGGGCACCTAACAACCGCTTCCAGGTGGAGGAATCAAAATGAAAAATCCGCTCGACTCGCTGTGGGGCACGGTTATCAGCGGCCTCATCCTGACGCTGATTCTCTACAACATCGTGAAGTTCGCGATGCAATAAAGGAGACCCTGCCATGATGGACTTCATTCAACTCGGAATCGGGCGATGGCTGCACATCGCGGCCGGCGTGATGTGGATCGGACTGCTTTACTACTTCAATTTCGTGCAGGTCCCGGCGCTGGCGGAAGCCGGCAAGGACGGCACCGGTGCCGGCATCACCAAGCACGTGGCGCCGCGCGCACTGTTCTGGTTCCGCTGGGCCGCGGTGGTAACCTTCCTCGCCGGGGCGATGCTGCTGGGTGCGAACTTCCACAAGGCGTTCTTCTTCCTGGACCGGGGGTTCTATGCCATCGGCGTGGGCGCGTGGCTCGGCACCATCATGCTCTTCAACGTGTGGGTGCTGATCTGGCCGAACCAGCAGAAGATACTGGGGATGAAGCCGGCGAGCGACGAGGAGAAGGCGAAAGCGCGCCGCACTGCATTCCTCGCCTCGCGCACCAACACCATGCTGTCGATCCCGATGCTGTTTTTCATGGCGGCCGCCGGCCACCAGGGCATCTTCTTCGGCTAGGAATCGCGAAGCCTCAGCGAAAACGCCCGAGACGCACCCGGGCGTTTTTCTTTTTAAACCAGTTACTAGTGTTGTGAGTCTGAAATACGCTTACAAAATCTGGCGAGGCTGTCGAGGAT
>CAYYZZ010000073.1:0-9154 GCA_964476235.1 uncultured Streptomycetaceae bacterium
AAATCAAGCTGCGCCTGAAAGAAAGCATCTCCGACGAAGCGATCGACTGGGGACTGACCATCAAGTCCGTGGAGATCCAGGACATCAAGCCCTCCGAGTCGATGGTGAAATCGATGGAGCTGCAGGCGGCGGCGGAGCGGGAACGGAAAGCGGTGGTGACCAAGGCAGAAGGCGCGAAGCAGGCGATGATCCTGGAGGCGGAAGGTCGCCTGGAGAGCGCCAAGCGCGATGCCGTTGCCCAGGTGACTCTCGCCGAGTCATCGGCCCAGGCGATCCAGAAAATCGCCAGTGCCGTGGGCGACAAGGATGGGCCCATGCTGTTCCTGCTCGGGGAGAAGTACATCCACGCGCTCGACAAGATGGCTGCTTCTCAGAACAGCAAGATCGTGTTGTTGCCCGCCGATCTTCAGGACGCGCTGAAAGGCATACTCGGCAAGGCCAGGTCGGCTTGATTGCCGTCCATGACGGGTGACCGGGAAAGCCCTGCCGGGGCTAATTCTTGAGCCGCAGCAAGCGCTGCTGCTCGCGCCGCCAGTCCTTTTCCTTCTCGGCCTGCCGCTTATCGTATTGCCGTTTGCCCTTGGCAAGGCCGATCTCGAGCTTGATGCGCCCGTTCTTGTAGTGCAGGTCGAGCGGCACCAGCGTATAGCCGGCCTGCTCGACGCTGCCGATCAGGCGGCTGATCTCCTCGGCGTGCAGCAGGAGCTTGCGCGTGCGCGTCGGGTCGGGGACGAAGTGCGTCGAGGCGGAAAGCAGCGGGCTGATGTGGCAGCCGATCAGGAAGATCTCGTCGTTGCTCACGATCACGTAGGCTTCCTTGATCTGGGCCCGCCCCGCCCGGATCGCCTTGACCTCCCATCCTTCCAAAGCGACTCCCGCTTCGAGCCGCTGCTCGATAAAATAGTCGTGAAAGGCCTTCTTATTCTGGATGACGCTCATGGCGGGGAAATGATCGCAGACGCGATCATTCTAACAGCAGGGCGAGGCCATTCCCGCCGGGAAAGTCTTGTCGCGTTGCCGGGAGATTGAACCCGGTGGCTGAAGTCAACCGTTCCGTTCTGGTCGGGTTCATGCCCGCGCAGATGTTCGCGCTGGTGGACGCGGTCGAGGACTACTCCAAGTTCCTGCCGTGGTGCGGCGACGCCACCGTGCTCCATCGCGACGAGCACATCACGCGCGCGGCGATACTCATCAATTACCACGGCATCCGGCAAAGCTTCACCACCGAAAACGCGAAGAGCGAGCCGACGGAAATGCTGATCCGTTTGGTGGAGGGGCCGTTCCGCAGTCTCGACGGCAGCTGGCGCTTCACCGGGCTCGCCGGCCGCGGCTGCAAGGTCGAGTTCAGCTTGCGTTACGAGTTTTCCAGCCGCATCCTGGAGAAGCTGGTCGGGCCGGTGTTCAACCACATCGCCGATACCCTGGTGGACGCCTTTGCCCGGCGCGCCGAGCAGGTTTATGGCTGATGAACGCGGTGAATAGTGAGTGGTGAGTAGTGAGTGGACAGACCCGGCTAAAGATTGAGGTCGTTTATGCGCTGCGCGGCGAGCAGGCGTTGATCGTGCTCGAGGTGGGGGAGGGGGCGAGCGTGCGTGAGGCTATCGAGCGCTCCGGCATCCTGCAGCGCTATCCGGAGATCGAGCTCGCGCGGGGGCGCGTGGGTATCTTCGGCAGGCAGGTCGAACTCGACGCGCCGCTGCGCGACGGTGACCGCGTGGAAATCTACCGCCCGCTGGTTGCCGATCCCAAGCAGGCCAGGCGTGAGCGCGCGGAACGGCGAAAGCGAGTGCAGTCCCGGGAACGGGGTCGCTAAGGGATTTGTCATACCCGCGAAAGCGGGTATCCGGGAGGTTTGGATGGTTACTGGATCCCGGCCTTCGAGCCTGGGATGACGGTCGTCATGCCCCCGACCATCACTTGCAGTTGGTGTCCGCTACCTTCTGCGCTTTGGCGATCTCGGCGGGGCGATTGGCATCTTCGAGGAATACGCGCTCGCCGGTCTTGGGGTCCATCTGGGCAATGCGCTGGCCCTCTTGCAGGCTTTTGAGGTAGGTCCGCGCTCTTTCGCAGGCCTCGCGCTGCTCGGCTTTTTCCGTGGTTTTCGCTTCCTCTTTCTGACGCGCTTCGGTGCCCTCGAGCTGGCGCTTGCGGAAATCCGCTTCGCGTTCGGCGAGCGTTTTTTGCTTTGGCGCGTCCTTGGATACCGACTTGTCGGGCACGTTCTTGATGCCGGTCTGCATTTCCTTGGTGCCGGCCGGGCACTGGGCGGCGTATTCGACCTTGCCGTCCTTGCCGACGCACTTCAGCATTTGCCCGAAGGCCGTAAAGGGAGCGAGCATCAGGAACAGCGCGATGATGACTTTCACTGGATCTCCTCGGTTCTTGTCACGACCCGCCCGGGGTCCGCGGGGCGAACCCGACATGGCTAGTGACATGGCTAGTTTATCCCATCAAGACAATCGATTAACGCGCGAATCCGTTTACCGTTGACAGTCGCATGCGTATAATACGTTTTTTGCGAGGGTAGAAAACATGCGTGTGGTGCAGAAAGCCCTCACCTTCGACGATGTCCTGCTGATCCCCGCCCACTCCAACGTCCTCCCGCGCGAAGTCAGCCTTACCACCCAGCTGACCCGCGGCATCACCCTCAATATTCCCCTGGTCTCGGCCGCCATGGACACCGTGACCGAGGCGCGCCTCGCGATCGCCATTGCGCAGGAGGGGGGCATCGGCATCGTTCACAAGAACATGCCGCCCAAGTTGCAGGCCGCGGAAGTCACCAAGGTCAAGCGCTTCGAGAGCGGGATCGTCAAGGACCCGATCACCATCAGTCCCAGCATGAAGGTGCGGGACGTGCTCAAGCTCACTGCGCAGCACAAGATCTCGGGGCTGCCGGTGATCAACGACTCGGGGCGCGTGGTGGGCATCGTCACCAACCGCGACTTGCGTTTCGAGACCAAGCTCGACCAACCGGTCAGGAACATCATGACCCCGCGCCAGCGTCTGATCACGGTGCAGGAGGGGGCGAAGCGCGAAGAAGCGCTGGCGCTCATGCACAAGCACCGCCTCGAGCGCGTGCTGGTCGTGAACAAGAAATTCGAGTTGCGCGGGCTGATCACGGTCAAGGACATCCTCAAGTCCACCGAGCATCCCAATGCATGCAAGGACAGACTGGGACGGTTGCGCGTGGGCGCCGCGATCGGCGTGGGCGAAGGGACCGACGAGCGCGCGGAGGCGCTGGTCGAGGCGGGCGCGGACGTGATCGTAGTGGACACCGCTCACGGCCATTCGAAGAACGTGCTGGACCGCGTGAAATGGGTGAAACGCCGTTTTCCCAGGATCCAGATCATCGGTGGCAACATCGCCACCGCAGCGGCCGCGAAGGCGCTCGTCGATCATGGCGCGGACGGCGTGAAAGTCGGCATCGGGCCGGGCTCGATCTGCACGACGCGGATCGTTACCGGGATCGGCGTGCCGCAGATCAGCGCGATCACCAACGTGGCCAGGGCGCTCGCCAAGAGCGACGTGCCGCTGATCGCCGACGGTGGAATACGCTACTCCGGCGATATCGCGAAGGCGATCGCCGCCGGGGCTCATGCGGTGATGATCGGAAGCCTGTTCGCGGGAACCGAGGAATCACCGGGCGATATCGAGCTGTTCCAGGGCCGCTCCTACAAATCGTATCGCGGGATGGGGTCGCTTTCCGCCATGCAGCAGGGCTCCGCGGACCGTTATTTCCAGGACGAGGAGCCGGACACCGACAAGCTGGTGCCGGAGGGTGTCGAGGGCAGGGTGCCGTACAAGGGCCAGCTCACTCCGCTGGTGCAGCAGCTCACCGGCGGGCTGCGCTCGAGCATGGGCTATCTCGGCTGCGCCAGCATCGAGGAAGTGCGGACCCGCGCGGAATTCGTGGAAATCACCCATGCCGGCATCCGCGAGTCCCATGTCCACGACGTGCAGATCGTGAAGGAAGCGCCCAACTACAGAGTCGAATAAGTCGTGAATGGTGAATCGTGAATCGTGAAACGACAGACCGCTGATAGCCACTTGCGCACGAATCACGACTCACGAATCACGATTCACGGATAGATGCAGCACGAGAAGATCCTCATCCTCGATTTCGGCGCGCAGTACACCCAGTTGATCGCGCGCCGGGTGCGCGAAGCCCGCGTCTACTGCGAAATCCATCCCCACGACGTGGACGACCCGTTCGTCCGCGGCTTCAATCCGCGCGGCGTCATCCTCTCCGGCGGGCCAGCATCGGTCTGGGAGGGCGGCACGCCGCGAGCTCCTCAGTCCGTATTCGAGCTGGGCGTGCCGGTGCTCGGCATCTGCTACGGCATGCAGACCATGGCGGGCCAGCTGGGCGGGAAGGTCGAAATGGGCAAGGTCCGCGAGTTCGGTTACGCCGAGTTGCGGGCACGCGGCCACACGGCTCTGCTCAAGGACATCCAGGACCGGGTGAACCCGGAAGGCCACGGCCTGCTGGATGTGTGGATGAGCCACGGCGACAAGGTGGTCGAGATGCCGCAAGGCTTCAAGCTGATGGCTTCCACCGACGCTTGTCCGATCGCGGGCATGGCCGACGATAAACGCAAGTTCTACGGCGTGCAGTTCCACCCCGAAGTCACGCACACCCGGCAGGGCAAGGCTATCCTTTCTCGCTTCGTGCTGGGAATCTGCGGCCTGTCCGGCGACTGGAGCATGCCGAACTTCGTCGAGGAAGCCATCGCGCGCATACGTGCCCAGGTTGGCGCCGAGGAGGTGGTGCTCGGGCTGTCAGGCGGCGTGGATTCGTCCGTCGCCGCGGCGCTCATCCATAGAGCAATCGGCAAGCAGCTCACTTGCGTGTTCGTGGACCATGGCCTGCTGAGGCTCAACGAGGCCGAGCAGGTGATGAGCACTTTCGCCGGCAATCTCGGCGCGAAGGTGAACCACGTGGACGCGCGCGATCAGTTCATGAAGCACCTGAAGGGCGTGGCCGACCCGGAGGAGAAGCGCAAGATCATCGGCCGCGAGTTCATCGAAGTGTTCCAGCGCGAAGCCTCGAAGCTGCCGCAGGTCAAATGGCTGGCGCAGGGCACGATCTACCCCGACGTGATTGAGTCCGCCGGCGCCCGCATTCATTCAAGCGCCAAGAAGGCGCACACCATCAAGTCGCACCACAACGTCGGCGGCCTGCCGGACACGTTGCATCTCAAGCTGCTCGAGCCGTTGCGCGAGCTGTTCAAGGACGAAGTGCGCGAGCTGGGCCTCGCGCTGGGGCTGCCGCGCGAGATGGTGTTCCGCCACCCGTTCCCGGGCCCGGGGCTGGGCGTGCGCATCCTGGGCGAGGTGAAAGCGGAGTACGCCGACTTGCTGCGACGCGCCGACGCGATCTTCATAGACGAGCTGCGCGCCGCGGGATGGTACGACAAGACCGCGCAGGCATTCGCCGTATTTCTGCCGGTGAAGTCGGTGGGGGTCATGGGCGACGGCCGCACCTACGAGTACGTGGTGGCGCTGCGCGCCGTTCAAACCACCGATTTCATGACTGCGCATTGGGCGCACCTGCCGCACGAGCTCCTGGCGAAGGTGTCCAACCGCATCATCAACGAAGTGCGCGGCATCAACCGCGTGGTCTACGACATCTCGAGCAAGCCGCCGGCGACGATTGAGTGGGAGTGACTTCTAGGATTGAGCTATTAGGATTGAGGAATGAGCTAAGACCTTTTGCCAGCTCCTTGAATTCGATTACTCAATGCTCAATCCTCAGTCCTCAGTCCTCAGTGCTCAATCCTGTATGAACGACGAAACCTTCATGCGCGAGGCGCTGATCCTGGCGCGGCAAGCTGCCGGGGAAGGCGAGGTGCCGGTCGGGGCGGTCGTGGTCAAGGACGGTGCCGTGGTTGGCCGCGGCTACAACCGGCCGCTATCCCGGCGCGATCCCACTGCGCATGCCGAGGTGGTTGCCCTGCGGGACGCAGCCGAGCGCATGGGCAACTACCGCTTGACCGGCTGTGAGCTCTACGTGACCCTCGAACCGTGCGCGATGTGCGCCGGCGCCATCATGCACGCCCGCATTGGGCGGGTCGTGTACGGGGCCGCCGACCCCAAATCCGGAGCCTGCGGCAGTGTCGTGAACCTGTTCGCTGAAGGCCGGCTCAATCATCATGCAACGGTGGTCTGTGGGGTAATGGCCGAGGAGGCCGGCAAACTGCTCCAGGATTTCTTCTCGATGCGGCGCCCGGCGTCAGGCCATGTCTAGAATCAGCATCAATATAAAGTCACAACATCTTGATCTATATAATGATAGAGGCGTTCTTCTCAAACGCTATCGTATCTCCAGCGCGAAGCACGGGGCAGGCGAGCAAAACGGCAGCTATTGCACGCCCAGAGGACAGCATATCGTCCGCGCCAAGATCGGCGCGGGGCAGCCACTCAATACCGTGTTCTTGGAGCGGCGTCCGACCGGGGAGGTCTATAGCCCGGAGCTGGCCCGGAGTTTCCCCGGGCGCGACTGGATCCTCACCCGCATCCTCTGGCTGTCGGGCTGCGAGCCGGGACACAACCGGCTGGGCAAGGTGGATACCATGCGCCGCGCCATCTACATCCACGGCAGCCCGGATACCGCCGAGATGGGCAAGCCCGGATCCCACGGGTGCATACGCATGCACAACCAGGATGTCGTCGAGCTGTTCGACCTCGTGCCCGTCCGCACCCCTGTCGAGATCCTGGAATAGGCCTTCCGCAAGCGCTTTATCTTGCATTGCCAGATCAGGCAGCCTGTCCACAACCTGTAGAGTAGCCAATGGGTTAGGTTACACAACCCATTGTGGCGTAATGATTATTGTGCAATGCGATAAAATGAGTTAGATTGGCTTATTACATAGCTCAAAGGCCTACCCGGCTCATGGCTGATAAACCGCGCAACGGCAACGGATACGGCAAGGGAAACGGCAAAAGCAACGGCAAGAACGGTAACGGCCACGCAACCATGAGGCTGGCCGGCAAGGTGGCCATCATCACCGGGGCCGGCAGGGGTATCGGTCAGGCGACCGCCCTGAAATTCGCGAGTGAAGGCTCCAAGGTCGTGGTCTGCGACATCAGCCCGGAATGGATCGAAGACACCGTCGAGCAGGTCACCCACATGGGCGCGGAGGCGATGGGCTATACCGCCGACGTGCGCAAGATTGCCGGCCTGCGGGCCATGGTGGCCGCCACCGTCAAGCGTTGGGGCAAGGTGGACATCCTCGTCAATAACGCCGGCATCGTCATGGACGGACAGTTGAAGAATATGACCGAGGAGCAGTTCGACAGCGTCATCGAGATCAATCTCAAGGGCGTCTACAACTGCACCCGGGCCGTCGTGGACGTCATGTTGAAGCAGCAGTCGGGCGTGATCCTCAACGCCTCTTCGATCGTCGGGCTGTACGGAAACTTCGGGCAGACCAATTACGCGGCGAGCAAGTTCGGCGTCATCGGCATGGTCAAGACCTGGGCCAAGGAACTGGGCCGCAAGGGCATCCGCGCCAACGCCGTGTGCCCGGGCTTCATCGAGACCGCGATCCTCAAGACCATCCCGGAGCGCGTGATCCGCGCCCTCGAGGAGCGGGTACCCCTGGGGCGCCTCGGCAAGCCCGAGGAAGTCGCCAACACCTTCGCTTTTCTCGCTTCCGACGAGGCGAGCTACATCAACGGCGCGGTCATCGAGGTCAGCGGCGGTCTCACCTTGTAAGCTATTAAGCAGTAAGCGGTGTTCGGAGCATTGCCGGCCACCACCCCGTCTTTCCCGCCCTCCCCAGTCGCAATATCTGGCCCGCGCCCCCTGCAGGCCAGGACCGGCTCAGTCCGGCATTGCTGCAATGCGGTATTCCCGCTGTTATCCCCGCGGTTAACTATAATAGGCCCCATGAGCGAGAAGCCCCCGTTCACGGTCAAGCCGGTCTACTGGATCGCCAGCGAAAAGATACTGCGCGTGATTCGCAACACGGTATTCGTGGAGGAGCAGGGGGTGCCCGTGGACCTGGAATGGGACGGCCTCGACGAGCACGCCTACCACGTCATGGCGTTCGCGGCGGACGGCACGCCGATCGGCACCGGCCGGCTGCTGCAGGACGGCCATATCGGGCGCGTGGCGGTGCTGAAGGAATGGCGCGGCAAGGGCGTGGGCAGGGCGCTGCTCGACATGCTGCTCGTCATCGCCAACAAGATGGGCTATGAAGAAGTGAGGCTCCACGCCCAGACCCGCGTCCTCGATTTCTACATCCGGCGCGGATTCGAGCTGCAGGGCAAGGAATTCATGGAAGCGGGCATCCTCCACGTGCTGATGACCCGCACCACCACCGATCAGACGTCCTGGCCGGCCGCCTTCGTGACGCGCCCCCTGGCGCCCATGCCCTGAAGCGCAAAGCGCCGCGTTGTTTCCCCCTGCGGCGAGCCCAGGGCGCCAAACCGGCGCTCGATAAAAGTCACTTCATTGCCGCGGCTGACGAGCAGCACGGTGGAAGCGCGCGTGCCGTAGCCCTCCCCGGCGATGAAAGCGGGAGATAGCTCGCGCTCCCGCCCGGTCCCCACGCCCGTGTCGGGCAGGTCCGTATCGGGGGCAGCCGTTCGGTCAGCAAGGGCGTCGAACAGTCCTTTGACCAATGCCGACTCGTTTGCCTCGAGCAGGGCCGCAACACGCTGCTTGCCGAGCGTGACCTTGGGCCAGGGCGTGTTGAGCAGGTGGTTGCTCAACCCGTGCACGCCGGTGGGCAGGTCCTCGATCCCGGCGCCGCGGTTGGAAAGGCTGCAAAGGCGCTCCCTGTCGCCAACCAGCAGGAAAAAGCCGCCATACTGGGCGGCATGGGGCGCGACCTTGTTCAGGTAAGCGTGAGGCTCGTCGGTTCCACGCAGGAAATCGGCTGTCAGTTCCCCGCGCGAGCGCGGTGCCGGCTTACGCGCCGGCCCGTCGCGATAGTTGGTAACCGCCGCGATGCGGCCGGCGAGAGTCAAGCCGAGCCAGGCGCCGCCTTTCTCGAGGTCGCGGCCGCCGAAAATGCCCGGGCCGTCATTCCAGAAATCCGCCGCGGCGCTCGGGCGCTCGTAGGCTTCGTCCCGGTTGCCCGCGAAGACCAGCGGGTATTCGGGGTGGGCGCGCCAGGCGAGCAGAATCAAACACATCGTGACGTGG
>CAYYZZ010000073.1:9254-10871 GCA_964476235.1 uncultured Streptomycetaceae bacterium
ATCGTGACGTGGAAAATCGTGACGTGGTAGAGCGTGACATGGTGAGGCGTAGCTGACGACAGATTGTTTGCCGAGGTTCAAAAACACGCCATATCACGTCACGCTTCATCATGTCACGGTGTTTCATGTCACGCATCACCCTGTCACGCCGCATCAGTGTTCGAAGCATTCCAGGTGCCGGGGCGTGCCGGGCAGCAGGAATTCCTGCACGTTCAGCCGGCCTGCCGCCTCCGCAAGCTCCCACTCGAACCTGGCGTCGTCGGTGACGTTCAGGTAGATCTCCATCCACAGGTTCGACTCACCGCGCTTTCTCATGAGGCGGCCTTCGATGCCGGTCGCCTTGCGCACGGCCGCGAACAGTTCGCGAATGCGGGGCTCGCATGCGCTGGCCCTGGCGGGATCGACCCGGTAGTAGATATAAAAGGAATAAGCCATGTCGCATCCTACTGACGGATGATGCGCTCGGCAACCGCGTGCGTCACGCGCGGGAGCGGCGTTTCGGTAATATAGCGCCAGGCGCTTTCACAGGAGTCTCGCCATGAAGACCCGGCTGCCCGTCCTGATGCTGGCTCTGACCTTGTTGAGCGGATGCATGGATCCCGCAGGCACCTCTCAACTGGATGCGGAACTGAAAGCGGTCAAGGAGCGCATCGCGCAGGCGCAGGAAGAGCGCCAGTCCCATGGCAAGGGGTCGGTGATGCACGACCTCGTCTCGCTGCGCATCGCCATCCACGAGCAGACGCTTGCCATGCTGGAGCAGCGCCGCGCGTCGGACAGTTGGCGCACCAAGCTGAACTATACGGTGAACGGCAAGCCCTACACGGCGCCCGCCGATGCGGAGAAGAGGGTCTCTCAGCTGGAGGCGCGGATCCGGAAAACCCAGGCAGGCCGGGAGTCCGATCTGCAGCAGGCGCGGGACTCGGGCGAAGCGGTCAAGCCGCTATATACGATGAGCGCGGGCACCAGGGCGATCCTCATCTCCCAGCTCGAGTATCAGCTGGCCGCCCATCGCCACGGCTTCCCGCCGTACTACGTTCCGTTCAGCCCGCCCAAGCCGGGCACCACGCGGCCGCAGTTCATCGAAGTGCCGGCGGGGAAGTCGGCCGTCGTGCAGTAGCACGATGGCGTGACTCGCGACTCAATGGCCCAAGTTTGCAGTTTGCAGTACGCAGTTTGCTGCTGCTGCCAACTGACGGCTGCCAACTGCCAACTCCCGGCAATTGGTCACTGGTCACGGGTCACTTCGTAGGGAAGTGTTAGCAGCTTGATAGCGGGGCCGTGGGGCGATTTCCAATGCACGTCGCCCTTGCCGGCGCTGGCGATCTGGATTGAAGCCAGCAGATCGTACCCGCCTTCTGGCGAGCGCGCGGCGTTGACGATCGTGCCGCAGGCCTGCTCGCCGAAGTCCGGGCTGTAGAGTTTCTCGCCCGGCTGCGGGCGTTCGTCCGAGGCGATGTTGGCCAGAACCATGCGCTGCTTGAGCGTGCCGCGGTAGTGCATGCGCGCGACGATCTCCTGGCCCGGGTAGCAGCCCTTCTCGTAGCTCACCCCGCCGATGAGATCGAGGTTCACCATCTGCGGCACGAACGCCTCCTGCGTGGCGGGCGTGATCGTCGG
>CAYYZZ010000074.1:0-10805 GCA_964476235.1 uncultured Streptomycetaceae bacterium
TCATCATCTGCGAAGCCAGTTCCCGCAAAGTGAGGTCACGCCGCTGGCGAGCGACTCGTATTCGCATTCCTAGCTGCGAAAGCTTCTTTGCAGTTTCCGGGGGAAGGGCAGAAATTGTACGAGCGTTCCTCGGCATATATCAATTCAATGAATATTACGCTTCGTAATTATCATTGAAATGATATAATATGTCAAGTATGTATTTCCGCCCAAAAGGCACCAGCGTTTTCCCATTTGGAAACAAAGACAACGGGGGGCCCTGGAGCGCCCCAGGTATCGTTGTAAAGACGCGAGGTGCCCAAAAACCAGAACTACGAGGAGACCTCGCTCGCTAGTAGCTCGTTGGCCAATTGGCCAGCTTGTGCTCGCCCACGCCGTTCTTCAGCCGCTTGCGGTGCACCTGCAGCATGCGGATCAGGAAGTCGCGCGTGTCGCGCGGGTCGATGACGTGCTGCGCCTCGTAGAGGCGCGCGAGCTCCCACGGCGTGGTGTCGCGCTCGACTTCGGCGACAAGCTGTTTGAAGCGCTCGGGGTCGTCCTGCTCCTTCACCCCGTACAGGACGTTGACCGAAACGCGCGGGTCCATGAAGCCCAGGTCGGCTGACGGCCAGCACGCGAGCTCGTCGGTATTCCTGCCGCCGCCCATGTTGATGTAGGCCTGGCCGTAACTCTTCCTCATGATGACGGTGACCCGCGGCACGCTGACGAACGAGAGCGCATTCATCCAGTTGATGACCTTGCCCGGCATGCCGCGCAGCTCGCCCTCGACCCCGATCAGGAATCCCGGCACGTCCACCAGGAACACGATGGGAATGTTGAAGGAGTCGCACAGCACCATGAAGCTGGTCGCCTTCTGGCAGGCATCGGCGTCGAGCGCGCCGCCCTTGAACATCGGGTTGTTGGCGATGATGCCGACGCTTTTTCCCTCGAGCCGCGCCAGCACGGTGGCGACCGACTTGCCGTAGCGTTCCTTCAACTCGAAGCTCGAGCCCATATCCACGATCGCCGCGATGGCCTTGCGCACGTCGTAGACCTGGTTGCGCGCCTCCGGCACGATGTCGAGGATCTTGCGGCACGCCGCGTCCGACCCCCGCGGCACCGGCTGCTCGGGCGGCGCCTCCATGCTGTGAGCCGGCAGGTAGGAGAGATACCGCTTCACCGCATCGAGCGCCTGTTCGTCGGTGTCCACCACCATGTCAGAGAGCCCCGAGACGCCGCTGAGTATCTTCCAGCCGCCGAGATCCTCGGGGTCCACGGGCTTGCCGATCGCGATCGAGGTGACGCCGGGGCTGGCAATCGCCATCACCGAGCCCTTGCGCATCACGACGAAGTCCGACATCGCGGCGTACCAGGTCGAGGAGCCGTAGCACTGGCCGAGGAGGGCGGATACCCACGGCGTCTCGCGCAGTCGCTGATACTCGATCGGGTCCTGCGCCAGGATCGCGCGGCCCGCCGCGCCCATGCGGTCCGGCATGCGTGCGCCGGCGGATTCGCCGAGGAACACGAGCGGCATGCCGTAGCGGGTCGCAGCGCCTTTCACGTGCCGGATCTTCTTCATGTTGATGACGCTGGAGGACGCGCCCAGCACGGTGAAGTCGTTGGACACGATCGAGACCTCGCGCCCTGCGATGCGCGCGAAGCCGGCCACCTTGCCGTCGGCGGGTGTCTTGTGCCGCACCTCCTCCCGGATCGCCCTCGCGTAGCGCCCGGATTCGACAAAAGTGCCGGGGTCGATCAGGTAGTCGATGCGCTCGCGCGCGTTCAGGTGGCCTTCCGCCTTGCGCTGGGCGAGCTTTTCCGCTCCGCCCATGGCCAGCGCCTCCGCGTTCTTTTCCTCCAGCTGCTTCAGCACGTCTCTAGCCGACACGATCTTCCTTCAGTAAAGCGTGAGTCGTGATTCGTGAATCGTGATTCGACCAGTCACTGGTCACCGGTCACCGGTCACGCATTATCCGCCTTCTTCCCGCGCACCGCGGGCGCGATCATGACGGCCAGCACGAGGAGCGTCGCGATCATGAACGCGAGGCTGATCGGGCGCGTGAAGAACACGGTCGGGTCGCCGCGCGAGATGAGCAGCGCGCGCCGCAGGTTTTCCTCCATCAACGGCCCGAGCACGTAGCCCAGGAGCAGCGGCGCGGGCTCGCAGCCGAGCTTGGCGAGGACGTAGCCAAGCACGCCGATGACGGCGCACAGGTATACGTCGGCCGGATTGTTGCTCACGCTGTAGTTGCCGATACAGCAGAACATGATGATCGAGGGGAACAGCCAGCGGTACGGCACCCTCAACAGCCTGACCCACAGCCCGACCAGCGGCAGGTTGAGGACGACGAGCATCAGGTTGCCGATCCACATGCTGGCGATGAGGCCCCAGAAGAGTTCGGGCTTGGAGGTCATCACCTGGGGCCCGGGCTCGATGCCCTGTATGGTCATCGCCCCCAGCATCATCGCCATGGTCGCAGTGGCGGGAATGCCGAGCGTGAGCATCGGGATGAAGTTGGTCTGGGCGGCCGCGTTGTTGGCCGCCTCCGGCGCCGCCACCCCCTCGATCGCCCCATCGCCGAAGCGCGACGGGTCCCTCGCGATCTTCTTCTCGAGCATATAGCTCGCGAACGAGGAGAGCGCCGGCCCGGTTCCCGGCAGCACGCCGAAGAAGGCGCCGACCGCCGTCCCGCGCACCATGGGCCAGGACGAATCCCTGAGATCCTTGCCGGTCGGCATCAGATTGGTGATCTTCCGGGTATACACCTCGGGGGCTTCCCTGCGCTCCAGGTTCACCACGATTTCCGCCACCGCGAACAGCCCCACCGCGATCACGGTGAAACCGATGCCGTCGCTCAACTCGGGGACGCCGAACGTATAGCGCGACATGCCCGAATTGACGTCGGTGCCGACGATGCCGAGCAGAAGCCCGAGCACCACCATGGCAAGCCCCTTGACCGCATCGCCCTGGGTCATCACGGCGGAGGCCGCCAGCGCCATCAGCATCAGCGAGGTGTACTCGGCGGCGCCGAACTTGAGCGCCAGTTCCCCGAGCAGGGGGCCCAACAGCGCGATCAGCAGGACCCCGACGCAGCCGGCGAACAGGGAGGCGATCGCCGCGATCGCCAGCGCCGGCCCGGCGCGTCCCTGGCGCGCCATCTGGTAGCCGTCTATGCAGGTCACCGCCGAGGCCGTTTCGCCCGGCAGGTTGACGAGAATCGAAGTGGTGGAACCTCCGTACTGCGCGCCGTAATAGATGCCCGCGAGCATGATGAGCGCCGACACCGCGGGCAGGTTGAAAGTGATCGGCAGCAGCATCGCGATCGTCACCAGCGGCCCGACGCCCGGCAGCACGCCGACCAGCGTGCCGAGCGCCACGCCGACGAAGCAGTACGCGAGATTCTCCAGCGAAAGCGCCACGCCGAAGCCCAGGATGATGTTATTCAGGATATCCACCAGAACCCCGGAAACAGCGGATAAGGCAGCTTGAGCCCGTAGAGGAAGACGGCGGAGGCGAAGGCGCCCATCACTACGGTCAGGAGCAGCACTTCCTTGAAGCGAAATTCACGGCCGGCCGCCGCGCTGGCAAAGAACATCGCGACGAGCGCCGGGATCATGCCGGCCCGGTCCAAGAGGAAGCCGAACAGCACGATCGAGAGCGTGATAAACGCAAGCGGCCTCCAGGCCCACCCGCCCTCGATCTTCCGGCCGGTGCGGATGCCGCGGACCATCAGGAAGACGCCGAAGAGGCAAAGGATGACGCCCAGGGCGGTCGGGAAATAGCCGGGGCCCATGCGCATCGTGGACCCCATCGGATAGTTGCTGGCGACGGCCACTGCAAACCCGCCGAGGAAGAGAAACAGCAGCCCGGCGAGAAAATCCTTGTTGCTGCGCAAATCGAAGTTCATGCCGCGCTCTCGCTCACCGGTCACTCATCCCGCATCCCGCATCTCGCATTACTGCTCTTTAATCAACGCGTATGCCGGCCTCTTTCACGACCTTCGCCCACTTGGCGATCTCGGCTTTGACGAACGCGGCGTATTCATCCGGCGTCATGGGCGTGAACTTCGCCCCTTCGTTGGCCAGCCGCTTCTGGATATCGGGCGCCTGCATGATGCGCACGATTTCACTGTTGAGCTTCACGACGATATCCCGCGGGGTGCCGGCCGGCGCGAAGACACCGATCCAGTTCGTGACCGAGTATCCCGGCAACGCGGCCTCCGCGATGGTCGGCAGCTGCGGCGCGGCCGGCGAGCGCGCGGAGCTGGTCACGGCGAGCGCTTTGAGCCTCCCGGCCTGCACCTGCGGCAACACCGTCGGCATGGTGGCGAACAGCAGCGAAGTCTGGCCCGCGATCAGATCGATGATGGCGGGAACGTTGCCCTTGTAGGGGACGTGCACCATGTCCACTTTCGCCATGGACTTGAACAACTCGCCGGACAGGTGGCCCGCGGTGCCGTTCCCCGCGGACGCATAGCTCAGCTGTCCCGGCCGCGCTTTGGCCAGCGCGATCAGTTCTTTCACGGTCTTCACCGGCACCGACGGGTGCAGCACCAGCAAGCCTTCGGCTTCCATGACCAGCGACACGGGCGCGAAGTCCCGGATCGGGTCATATCCCAGCTTGCTGAACAGGCTGACGTTGACGGAGTGGGTACCGATGCTGCCCATTACCAGCGTGTAGCCGTCGGGCAGAGACTTAGCGACGATTTCGGCGCCGATATTGCCGCCGGCACCGGGGCGGTTCTCGACCACCGCCGGCTGTCCCCAGGCTTCGCTGAATTTTTGCCCGATGACCCGTCCGAACAGGTCCGCTATGCCGCCCGCGGGAAACGGCACGACGATCCGGATTGGTTTCGCCGGGTAAGTCTGTGCGGCGCACGTGCCCGCCGCGAGTTGCGCGGCGAGCAGCAGGGCGCCCCACAGCAAACTGCGTGAGTCGTGATTCGTGAGTCGTGATTCGACCACTCTTGCCTTCATCCTCTTGCCTTTTGCCTTTTGCCTTAGTTCCTCATCACTCGCCCTTGATTCCTGCCGCCTTGATCACCTTGCCCCACTTCACGATCTCGTTCTGCACGAATGCCGTGTACTGCTCGGGGGTGTTGCCGACGGGGTCCGCGCCCATCCCCAGCAGCCGCTCGCGCAGGTCCGGCGTGTTGAGCGCGCGCACGATATCGCCGTTGAGCCGGTCCACGATCGGGCGCGGCGTCCTGGCCGGAGCGGAAACACCGAACCAGGAAGTCACTTCGAATCCCGGGAGCCCGCTCTCCGCCACCGTCGGGATGCCGGGCACGGCCGCCGTGCGCTTCGGCCCGCTCAGCGCGATCGGCCGCAGCTTGCCCGCCTGCACGTGCCGGATGACCGAGGGCACGTTGGCAAAATAGAGCGAGATCTCGCCGGCCAGCAGCGCGGTGAGGCCGCTGCCGCTGCCCTTGTACGGTATGTGCACCCATTTTGCGCCCGTCATGTTCTGGAACAACTCCGCGGAGAGATGCGGCGTGGTGCCCATCCCGGACGAGCCGTAGTTGATCTCGCCCGGGCGCCTCTTCGAGACCGCGATCAGCTCTTTCACGGTCCTTGCCGGCACCGACGGGTGCAGCACCAGCAGGTTTTGCGATTCCGCCACCAGCGTGATGAAGGCGAAATCCCTGATGGAGTCGAAGTTGAGCTTCATCAGCGCCGGGTTGGTGGCGTGGCCGGCCGCGTTGAGCAGTATGGTGTAGCCGTCCGGCGCCGAGCGCGCCGCGAGCTCGGTGGCGATCGCCGTGCTGGCGCCACCCCGGTTCTCGATCACTACCGGCTGCCCCAGGTACTCGCTCAGTTTCGGCGCCAGCGCGCGCGCCAGGATGTCGTTGGTGCCGCCGGGCGGGAAGCCGACGAGAAACCGGATCGGCTTCGCCGGATAGGCTTGCGCAGCGCAAGTGCCGATCGCCAGCTGTGCGGCGAGCAGCAAAGCGCCGCACAGCAAGAAGCGTGAATCGTGAATCGTGAATCGTGAATCGACCCTTTCTGTTTTACGCATTAGCTCCTAATCCCTCCGTCCCGACACGCTGCATCGTGTCGGGCGTTCGCCGGCTCTAACATGCGCAGGCATGTTATTCCCCGGCCCGAATCCCTGCATGGCTTCGGGCGTTCGCGGGCTCGGACGCACGCAGGTGCGTCCTTCGAATTCCCCGCTCACCCCGGCTCACTCCCTCCCGGGAATCATTCACCCTTGATTCCCGCGGCCTTGATCACCTTGCCCCACTTCGCGATCTCGTTCTGCATGAAGGCGGTGTACTGCTCGGGCGTGTTGCCGACCGGGTCGGCGCCCAGGCCCTGCAGGCGTTCGCGCAACTCCGGAGTGTTCAGCGCACGTACGATCTCGCCGTGGAGCCGGTCGATGATGGCGCGCGGGGTTTTCGCCGGCGCTGACACGCCGTAGAACGTGGTCACTTCGTAGCCCGGCACCCCGGCCTCCGCCACCGTCGGGATTTCTGGTGCCGCCGGCGTGCGCTTCGGGCCGGTGGTGGCCAGCGCGCGCAGCTTGCCGGCGCGGGCGTGCAGGATGACGGTCGGCACGTTGCCGAAGTAAAGCGCAACTTCGCCGGCCACCAGTGCGATTACCCCCGGCCCGCCACCCCTGTAGGGAACGTGCACCCATTTGACGCCGGTCATGAACTGGAACAGTTCCCCGGAGAGGTGCACCGTGGTGCCGATCCCGGAGGAACCGTAATTGATGTCGCCGCGGTGCCGCTTTGAGAACGCGATCAGCTCCTTCACGCTCCTCGGCGGAAACGATGGGTGCACGACAAGCAGGTTCTGGGATTCCGCCGCCAGCGTGATGAACGAGAAATCCCTGATCGAATCGAAGTTGAGCTTCATCAGCGCCGGGTTGGTGGCGTGGCCGGGCGCGTTGAGCATGATGGTGTAGCCGTCCGGCGGCGTGCGCACGAACATCTCCGAGGCGATCGCGGTGTTGGCGCCGCCGCGATTGTCGACCACCACCGATTGCCCCAGTTGCTCGCCCAGTTTCGGCGCGATCACGCGCGCCACGATGTCGTTGGTGCCGCCCGGCGGGAAGCCGACGATGAAGCGGATCGGCTTCACGGGGTAGGGCGCCTGCGCCGCCGCGAATGGCGCCACGAATAATGCCGGGATTGCCAGTGCCTGTATCAGCCATCGGTAACTCATGTTTGCCTCCTCCGCAAAATGTTTCCCACCGTACTGCGCTTCCAGCGCCTTTTCTTCTAATCGCGCGGGCCGAACCCTTTCTCGAAATGCGGCCCCTTCATGGTGCCGTCGACCGCCTTCCCGATGATGCCCTGCGACAGGTCCTTGATCGCGATGAAGATCACGTCCTCGTCGTCCGCCGACGCCACCAGGGTGTGCGGCGCGTTGGCGGGAATGTAGATCAGCGTGCCCGCCGGCGCGACCACCTTTTTGCCGCTGACCGAGCCCACCAGCGTGCCCCGCACCACGTAATTGAACTGCTCGTTCTTGTGGGTGTGCATGCGCGAGCCGGTGCCGCGCTCCTTGTGGATGTAGCCCACCAGCATGCGCTCGCCCTCCACCACGCCGCCGTGCGAAGTCGAGTAGCCGGTGCCTGCCGGAACGTCCTTCACTGCCGCCAGCGTGAACTGGTATGTTCCGTTGCCACCCTTCACCGCTCCCGCGGTCTTGGTCTTCGCTTTCCTGGTCGTGCGTTTCTTCGCTGCCATGTTTTCTCTCCGATCAAGCGTATGCGTGCATTCGGGTCGAATCACGATTCACGATTCACGATTCACGCAGTTTACAATTAATCGATGATCTTCCAGTCCCCCGGCTTCACGTTGACCACGTTCTTGTGCTTCCCCGGCCGGCGGTCGGCGTAGATCTTCCCCTCTTTCATCACCACCTTGATGTTCTTCTTCTCCTGCAGGCAGCGGATGTTCTTCAGGGGGTCGCCGTCCACCGCGATCAGGTCGGCGAGTTTGCCGGCTTCGATCGTGCCGAGGTCCTTCTCCTGCTTCAATGCCTGCGCGGCGTTGCGCGTCGTGGTGAGGATCGCGTCCATCGGCTTCATACCGAGCTTGACGTAGATCTCCAGCTCCGCGGCGTTGCTGCCCATGTCGGGCTCGAAGCCCATGTCGGTGCCCATGGCGATCTTGATGCCCGCCTTGTACATCTTCCTGAAAGTCTCGAAGCAGAACGGCTGCAGGTACTTCATCTTGCGCAGCACGAAATCCGCCGTGCCGTGCTCGCGCCGCAGCTGGATCGCGTGATCGGTGCGGTGCAATAGCGTCGGCGTGACCGGGGTGCCGGACTTCCGGATCAGCTCGATGGTCTCGTCGTCGTGGAACACCATGTGCTCGATGGTGTCGGCGCCGGCCTTCATCGCCATGCGCTGCGCGTTGGTGGTGAAGCAGTGCACCGCGGCGTGCTTGTGCAGCGCGTGCGCCTCGTCCACCACCGCGTCGAGCTCCTCCTGCGTCATGTTGCGGACGTCGGGCTCTTCCTTGTCGGTGCCGCCGCCGCCGGACGCGCAGGTCTTGATGACGTCGCACCCCGCCAGCATGTTCTTGCGCGCGAGCTTGCGCAGCTCCCACGGCCCGTCGGCGGTGTTGAACCCCCAGCGGACCATCGCGCGCGGCTGGATCAGCTCGAGATGCGAGCCGGTCATAGTGGTGAAGCCCGCGATCAGCATGCGCGGCCCTTCCACGATGCCAGCGTTGATGGCGTCGCGCACCGCGCACATCTCGTTCACCAGCAGCCCGTACGGTCCGTTCATGCCGAGATCGCGCAGCGTGGTGAACCCCATGTCGAAGCAGTTCTGGGCGTGGAACAGCGCGTACATCTGCTGCAGGTGCGGCATGGTCTCGAACTGCGCGACCCGGTGGTTGTGAAAGGTCATGCAGTTGTGCATGGCGGTGTGGATGTGGAGATCCATCATCCCCGGCATCACCGTGAATCTCGAGCAGTCGATCGCCTCGGCGCCCGGCGGCGGCTTGAGCTTGCCTTTCACGCCCACCTTGGTGATGCGGTTGCCCTGGATCAGCACCACGGCGTCCTTCACCGGCTTGCCGCCGCGCCCGTCGATCAGCGTGCCGCACTGGATCGCCTTGACCGGCCCTTTCACTTTTTCCTGCAGAAATTCCTGGGACTTCACGTTGTGTCCTCTCCTCTCTTTTTCAGTTGGCGCGGAAGCCCGCCGCCGCGCGCGCGAATCGCGCGTAGGCTTCCGGGTCTATCGCTACCCCCCCGCCCGGGCGGCGGGCTTCCAGATCGAGAGCCGGCAGCGTCGCTTCAAGCTCCGCGCGCGCCAGGTCGCGCGTGATGAAGACGATGCGGGAGCTGCGGTCCGCCGACGGCCAGGATTCGAGCGCGACCGGCTCGTGGATCACGCTCTGAACCGCGTGGACGGCGACCGGCCTGCCCTCGACGTTGACCAACCCTTTGACGCGCAGCAGGTTCGCGCCCTTCAACGCGGCGAGCAGGTTGAG
The DNA here is from genome assembly GCA_964476235.1 of uncultured Streptomycetaceae bacterium. Classification (GTDB taxonomy): domain Bacteria; phylum Pseudomonadota; class Gammaproteobacteria; order Burkholderiales; family SG8-41; genus SG8-41. Next base: position 9,438 of record CAYYZZ010000074.1, read on the forward strand.
CCAGGCCATCAGTCCTGCGCCGGTCACGACGCCTTCGCGGCGGACCGCGAAGGTATTGATACGTTCGCTGTGGCTCGCGCCGCGCGCGCGCCGGGTGTGGAGCGAACCGCGCCCGGCCTTAACAAATGCGGCTTCGTTGAGCCAGCGCTCGACCTGCTCCCGTTTCGCCGCGGGGTCGTCCAACGCGGCGCCGAACAGCAGGCCCGGCGCAATCTCGCCGCACACGACTTCATGGACCTGCGCGCCGGGATTGATGCGCGCCAGGCGCTTGCGCAACCGGGCGAGCTCCGCTGCACCGGCGAGATCGGGTTTGCTCACCAGCAGGCAATCCGCGACCGCCGCCTGCTTCACCGACTCGGGACATTCGTCGAGCTGGCTGCCGCCGTTCACGCCGTCGACCAGCGTGATCACGGCGCCGAGCCGCAGCCGCGGGGTGATGATCTCGTCCGAGGCCAGGGTGCGCAGGACCGGGACCGGGTCGGCGAGACCGGTGGTCTCGACCAGCACCCGGTCGAACGCCGGTACGCCGCCCGCGCCGCGCTTTGCGAGCAGGTCCGCGAGCGTTTCCACGAGATCGCCGCGGATCGTGCAGCACAGGCAGCCGTTCTGGAGCAGAACCGTGTTCTCATTGGGGGTGGCGACGAGCAGGTGATCGAGGCCAATCTCGCCGAACTCGTTGATGATGACCGCGGCGCGCGCCATGCCCGGGTCCTGCAGCAGGCGGTTCAGCAGCGTCGTCTTGCCGCTGCCCAGGTAGCCGGTGATGATGGACACCGGCGGCCGTTCGGCCGACACGGCGCCGGGGCCAACAACTTCACCGCAAAGACGCGAAGGCGCTAAGGTCACGCAAAGCCCGTTCGTTTATTGTCTTCGTGCTTTTCTTTGCGATCGCTTGGCGTCTTTGCGACTTTGCGGCCAGGAATTACGCCGCGAGCGCCTGGCGCTCGAGTTCGGCGCTGTAGCGGCCGGCGCAGGCCAGGCTGTTCATGCGCGAGCGGTGCAGCAGCGCCGCCTGCGCGGCGGCAACGTTAGCCGGCGCGCCTTTCCACGCCTTCAACGGGGACTGCTGCAATGCGCGGCCGTAGGAGAACGAGAGCGGCCACGGTAGCCCCTTGGCGAATTTCTTGTTCATCGCGCTCAAATGCGCTGTCGCGAGTTCGTCGCTCTGCCCGCCGGACAGGAACACGATACCGGTGACCGCCGCCGGCACGGTGCGCCTCAGCGCCCGCACGGTCCGCTCCGCCACTTCGTCGACGGGCGCCTGCCGCGGACAGTCCTTGCCGGAGATCACCATGGAGGGCTTCAGTACGGATCCTTCGAGGCTGACGCGGTTCACATAGAGCGCCTCGTACACCGCGTTCAGCGTCC
>CAYYZZ010000075.1:0-10763 GCA_964476235.1 uncultured Streptomycetaceae bacterium
AAGTCGAAGTCTCCGGCACGAGGTAATGCCGGCTGCTTGAGTCCGCGTATTGAGTTCGCGTAAAGACCAGGGTGCCGCGGGCTATCCTGGTCGTCGCGCCTAAGGGCGACCCTAGTGCCGTTCCAACTACTTGTTGCCCCCGAACCGCCGACATGAACGTGCGAGTCGGGCTTCGACTTCCTCGTGTAGGCGAGACTAGTTGGAACGGCACTAGGTCGCGGTGAATTGCGGAAGCAGGCGGCCGTATTCGCGTTTCACCACGGCATCAGGGCAGCCGGTCCAGGCTCAAGAAGCCGTAGCCCGCGCACTGCACCACCCCACGGCTCGGGGTGGTTTCGCCGCCCATGATTCAATAGACCGCTCGAAGCTGGCGCTCAAAGCCCGCGTGGCTACGCGGCACCAGGGAATCCCGGGCCGAATTCACTGCGTGGTGAGCAATACCCCCGCGATGGTCGCATTCAACGGCGCCTGAACGACGTATTGATGCCGCACCTCGACGTCGTACGAGCCGAAGACCTGGTGTATCGGCCGGGTTTCCGGCAGCACGTAGACGATGCCATTGGTGTCGGTAAAGGACGGATCTACCACTTCGTTGTAGAACGCGGCGGGCACGTTGATGCAACCGTAGGAGATCCGGTTGTCCGCGGGCGTCGGCGTCGCCAGGCGCTCGATCCGGCGGTCCCGGGGGTTGCTCGTGACCACGCGATGAAGGGATACGCCCGAATCGTAGTCCACCCACACGATGTCCTCTACGATGCCCTCTCCGCGGGAACTCATGCCGCGCTCCGCCACGAAGCGACCCGCGGGCGTAGTGCGCTCCTCGGGACGTATGTCGGAGAGCTTCCGGTCGCCGATGCCGGGCACGGTGTCATCGCCGCGTGCGAGGCCCAGCAGCACGGGGGCTGCCCCGCGGATCTGCCCGCTGGCGTCGAAGACAAAAATTTTCGCGTCCGTCTTGTCGATGATCACGAACGGCAGGCCCCGATTGTCGCCAGAATCCACGACCCAATCTGCGATATTACGAACGTCGCGGGACGCCTGTTCACGCGCGAAGACAGCGCGTTTGACGCCGGTGGCGGCGTCGGGCTGCGGCGCTTTGGCCGATCGCGCCGGTGCGCTCTGGAGCGTGGACGAAGTGCTGATGCTCGACACGAGTACGGCACCGTCCAATGCCGCCGCATGCTGGGGAAGCAATACCAGACCCAGAACGACGATCCCGATGTGATACATCCCCATCCCCATTCTTAATCTGCCTGTTGTTGAGGTAATTGTCTGCCCCGCGAAACGTTTGTTCTGTCTGGTAACGTACATAGGACGGAAAATTTTTACGCTGGCACCCGATCGCATGATTTGTTTCTCAGCGGCCGATAGACGCCGCTTCCGCCAGCTGCAGCCTTCCGGCGGCCTCGGTAACGCCCTCGCGGCGCACCCCCAGCATGTTGGCGATCAGCTCCTGGGTCATATTGAGCTCGTTCGAGGACAACCGGTCCAGGCTTAACAGGAGCCAGCGGCACAACCGGGATGCGTCGGCTACCGATTTCAGCGATGCATTGATCGGCCAGATTGTCGTCGCGCGAGGCGGAGAGAAGACCGTTACGTTCGATCGAGCAGCAGCCAAACTGCCGGGGTTCAAGTTCTTGCAGTAATCCCGTTTAAGCGCAGCACGGGGCGTCATGTCCCGCGCTGCGCTCCGGACTGGCCGTCTTCCGCCATATACGCCGCAAAGGTGCGGATGCCCGATGATGCGGGGTCGGTCACATCGCTGACCCCGCGCAGCCGCGCGATGCGCCGTCATCTCGACCGTGGATCTTCACGCTGCCGACCGCCCCTGCTGATATCGTCACCGGCCGTGTCGGCCTGTGCCCGCCGCTCAATAATCGCGTCGCGGCGCCTGGTATTGGTCGTTCGTGAATACAAACGGCGGCGTGCGCCCCACCAGTGTTTCGATCAACGACAGTTCCTGATCGGTATGATTGATGAACGGCGCGTTGCGGATGCTCTTTCCACGGTCCGCAGTGCTCGTAATATAGAGTGGACGGTCGTGATGTTTGGCCACGACGGTTTCCCTGCTTTCCAGGTCACTTACGGCCGCGACGTCCGCGACTCCGTAGCAAGTGCAAAAGTAGGTTTGCTCCGGGTCCGACTCCACGTAGAAGCCCGTGCCGCGGATGCCGATGTAAGCGGTGGCAGTGTGGACCTGAAAGTGCCTGTTGCGCGACACCGACAGCAGTTTCCCGGTCAGCAGCCTCAGGCCGCTGATCAGCAGTGAGGCGGATGTTCCCGGCTGTGACTGGATAACGAGCTGGCTGTCACTACGCATGATCATGGAGTGGTCGTTGACAACGAACACGATCTCGCTGTCCTTACCGGTTTGCACCGTGTCACCGGGATTTACCCGCGTTTCCAGGTTCGCCTCTTTCTCGTTGACCGTGGCCTGGCCGGTAATGCGGTAGATCGATTGCCCGGCAGGGAGCCTGGAGGGCCTGCTGCCGAAGACGCCGGGGGACGCTGCATACGCGCCGGGTAGTCCTGCAGAAAACAGCCCGGCAGCGAGTGCTTGAATCAGCAGCCGCCGCCGCGGATCGTCAGCTTCGCCAAAGCGTTTCATGAATGCTCCCGATCGTTAAGGTGCTCGTCGCCGGTTGCAGGAAGGGATCGACGTCCACTTTGCAGGCCGCCTGTTACTGCGGGGCGTTGTTCAGTATCCAGTTCAGGAACAGATCATAGCCTGCCCTGGCAGGGTCCCCGGGCGGCGCTGCGCTGATGTCGAAAGAAGTCCGCGTGCCGCCGTTATGATGCCGTCCCGAAGGCTTGCGCAGCAGCGGGCTCGCCACGATATCGGCGAAATTGATCAGCCCACGAACTTCCGTGTAAAGCCACAGGGCATCGGTCGCATCGATGACACCATCGGCGTTGCGATCGATGTCCGCAAACACGATCGGCGCCGCGCCGCCGTTGACATGGCAGCCTCCGCCCGCGCATCCCCCGGGCCCCGATTGCAGTGCTGTGCTGATCTCGGCAAAACGAATCGCCGAAGGCACGTTGGGCAGCGCGTTGGTGACCACGATCGTCAGCAGCGCAGGAGTACTTTGAGTGGGGCCGTTACTCGCTACGAGCTGCACCACGTAGGTCCCAGCCGTTGCCGCGTTGAATGTCGGCTGCGCCGAATTCGGATTGGTCAGCGTGGCGCCGGCCGGACCCGAAACGATGGACCACTGGAAGGCGTTCGAAAACAGGCTGCCTGCCGCCGACAGCGTCGTTGCTCCCGGTGGTACCGCACGGTGGGGGCCGGGATCGGCGATCGGCCGGCCCGGCCTCAGCGCCGCGCCGCTGCCGTCACGCGCGGTAAAGCCCTGACTTTCGAGAAAAGTCGCCATTAACTCGGGCATATTCGTGCTGTGAAACCGGTCGAATACGAGTTTCGCGAGCGGCATGTTGCCGCGGTCGACGACATGCGCCTTGATGCGATCGGCATAACCCTGAAATCCCGCAAATAGGTCGAAATCTAGGTCTGACTGATTGCCCGTGCCGCGCACGATATGACAGGTCCTGCACGTCTGCGCCACCACGCCCTGGTACAGTGACGACTGGCCGGCGGTCAACCACGAGGCCGGTAAGTAGGTGTCGGAGAAAGTCGCGTTCGGCAAGCCGGGGCCGCCGTATGCGTTCTTGATGAGGGCCGCGGCCGTGCCCCGCCATTCGTTTCCGTTCGGGTTCGCTATAGGCCGGCACGCGTCTTCAGGGAAGCCGGTTGGCGCCACTACGGGATACGTGCAGAGCACCATCCGGTTGATGATTTTCAATGCCGCTTGCTGGCTTGCCCTGGTAAAAGCCGGCGTCGTCGAAAAGTCGAAGGCATCTACCTCCAGCGGGTGCAAGTGTGCCCGGGTATCGCCCCGGTTCGGCGTCGTCGTATTCCGCACCAGAGGAAACAGCTGCCGTCCGGTCGCATCCGGAGGCGTGAGCGGATCAGCGCGCCCGCCGTGGCAGGTAAGGCACGGGCCCGGCATGGCCTTCTGGCCTCGCCCGTCCATGTCCGCGGTCTGCGCTCGCACGCCGGTCGCTGGCTCGAACTGAAAGAACTTCGTAAAGCTAGCGCCGCCGGCCGGCCCGGGGCTGAATTCGATGGCGTTGGTGGCGATGTGCCAGCGCAGGTCTCGAACAACGGCGGCGTCCAGATTCGATGTGGTATAGCTGTAGCCGGCGGCACTCGCCACCAGGTAGTTCTCCACCATCACCGCGACCGTGCCATCGACATTCTGTCGTGCGGTTATGCGGCGACCGTAGCCCAGATCGCGTACGTCTCCGAACACGACCGTAACCTCCGTTCCGGTGCCGCTGCCAAACCCGTTGGCCGCCCTCCATTTGTCCAGCGTGTCTTTCTGGTTTGCGGGGTCTATTGCAGCGTAGTAGGCCTGCGCATAGGCGACCGATACGATCTGAAACGATCCATCCGGTTGCATCTGCGGATTGGGAAAAACCAGGAAGCTGTCCGGGCCGGTGGCAACGGCTACCGGCACCGGCGCCCCCGGGACGACGTCGCCGGAGTAGCCCCCGCCGCCGCCGCACGACGCCAGCAGGAGCGTTGTAACGAGTAATCCGGCACGGGCAAGAGGACTTCTGTAGCGCACGATCGAATCCTTTAAAAACGCGTCAGATAGACGATGGAAAACTGGTTGGCTATATAGCTCGAGGCAGACGTCGCAAAGCTCGGCCGCAAGGAAGGCGTCGACTCGGCCCGCCTCCAGGAGAAGTCGAGGGAATCCCGCGGGCCGAAACCCAAGTTGTAGCCGACCGTGGTTAGCACCGTTCTCGCATCGAACCGGTAACTGTACATCTGTCCGGGAAACGCATCATCACGCACAAACACCTTGGCGATGTCGATGCTCTCCAGCGAAGCACGACCCGTGGACACCGCGTCGCCGCGCCGGTACTCGCCGCCGAGGTACAGAGTGCCTGTGGGCGTCAAAGCATAGTCGACGTTCAGACGCAGTGAATTGTCTCTATTGTTGAATACCGCGCTGTCGGCGTAGCGCTCGTTGTGGGCCAGGGCGCCAAACAGCTGGATGCGGTCCGTCACCGGCTGTCGCACGGAAATGCCGATCGAATGGCGGTAGCCGTCGCGCAGCTCGGATTCATACTGTTCCGCGGATGCCCGCGCGAAGAGCGCAAAAGTAGGGGCGCTGAATTCAGCGGAAGGGCGATACTGGATCTCGCCTTGAACGCCGCCGAGCACTCGGCTCAGCCCGTCGTAGTTGTGGAACTTTTCGCCGCCCACGAACCCGGTCAGCAGTGCGCGCGCGTGGTCGGTGACCGGGATGATGATGACTTTGCTTGCGTTCACGCTGTACGAGTGGTCGGAGAGCTTGTCCGCGGAATCTTTGGAGCGGGTGACGTTGTCATCGTACAGGTAGCCGGCGTCGACTCGGATGTCGAGGGGCGTGCCGGACGATGCGGAGGCCCTGCGCAGCGCAGAGGTCGAGCCCGGGCCGTCGAGTTCTTTCGAGATGCTCAGCCGGATGGCGCGGCTGGTGTCCTGCGAGAAGGAATGCAGCAGTTGATAGTCGATGCCGAACGTCAATCCGTCGCGCAGCACAAAGTCGCTGCCGATGCCGAACGCGAGGGCATTGCGGGAAACCGCGCCGGTAGACACGGCGAATCGCGGACCGCCAATCAAGTCCGCATAAGCGAGCGATGCCAGGCGTTCATCCTGGAATTCGTGCCGATACTCCACGCGTATGCGCGGCGCCGCCCAGCCGAAACTGGTGGCGTGGATCGATTCGGCGCGCAGGCCCAACGCGCCCTGGAGCGACGACGTGGTCTGGCTGAAATAAGTCAAAGCGTACTGGCCCGCCCCCGTTTCCGAGCTTTGCTTCAGCCGGTCGGCGGAATAATCCAGCCGCGCGTAAGGTGACACGAGCACCCCGTTGGCGCGATGTTCGTAGCCCGCGGCAAGCGAGCCGAACACCTGGTAACCGTCGCGATCGGCGCGCGCAAAATCATTGACCGGCGCCACGAAGCGCTGCGTATCGAATTCGAGCGCGCCCACGCCGATGAGGCCGTCCACAAAGAGATTGCGGCCGGGCTGGTAACTGCCGTACGCGGCAACCGAGAACCCGTGCGCCCGGCTCTGCGAGCCGTCATTGCCGACGTCGGTCTTGTCGCGCGCGAATCCCGCGCCGATGCCCAGTGCCCACTGGTCGCCGAACCGGCGATCGGCGCCGACGCTGATTCCGCTGGTGCTGAAGTCCAGGCCGCTTCTGCTGCCCGTGGGATCCCGGGTCCCGAAGCTCGCATTACCCTCGATCCAGAAGCTGGCGGCGCCCAGGGCACGGGCCGACCCGTCCGCGCCCCCGCCGTTGCCGGCGAGACTACCCAGGTTCACCGACCGGGTCGTCAATAAGGACAAAGCGTCGTTTACCAGCGGGAACACCTTGAGGCCCGGCCCGCCGCCCTGAGAATCGGGCAGGTGCAGTGCGGCGGGCGCGCTGGCTACGCGCAATGCACTGTTGTTCGGGAAAGCCGGGGCGTCGTCGGCGATTTGTCTGGCGGCAGCTACGGCAGCGGCAGCCGGCCTCGCCGTTGCGACACGATCGGTGTCCGCATTGAGACTTCGCACTGCGCTGGGCCCGCTGTCACTTCTTCGATGCAGCGATTCCATCCGGCGCTGGAAGTTAGAGATCTGCGCCCTGGTGAATCGCAGGGCGGCATCCGCCTGTGCGGCGAGCAGGCCGACGACGGCAGCGTCTTTGGTCGGATCGGGACGGCCGACGACCGACACTGTCACGACTCCCGGCGGCGATGTTCCGCCGGTGCCGAATCCGACATAGGAGAACGAGTCAGACCCAAAATAATTGTGGGTCGGCGTGTAAGTCACTCTGGTCCCGTTCACGGTAACCGTGCCGTGCGCGGCTGCGGTAACGACGGCGACGCCGGTGATCCCGAAGCCCGTGATATTGGGCGCGAGGTCGAGAGTCGTCGGGGTATTGAGCGGGACCGTCATCGAAACCGCGCCCGCAGAGGGCGCTGCAGCCGTGACTGTAAACGTGACCGCGAGGCTCCCTGTGCCAGCGTTGTTGATCGCGGTCAGGGTGGCGTTGAATACTCCGGGTTGCGTCGGCGTTCCGGTAATGGCACCCGTGCTGGGATTCACGCTAATCCCCGGTGGCAGTCCGCTGCCGCCGTAGCCCGTGATCGGTGGATTGGTTGCCACAATCGCTACAGCCGGGAATACCTGGTTCGCGGTCCCACTCAACGACGTGGGGCTGGTAATTCCTGGAACGTTAGTCGGAAGAATCGTGAACGTAACGCCCAAGCTCCCCGTGCCCACATTATTTATTGCACCCACGGTTACGTTGAAGACGCCGCTTTGCGTTGGCGTACCCGTAATCTGCCCCGTGACAGTATTCAGGCTCAGTCCCGGCGGCAGTCCGCTGGCGGTGTAGCCCGTGACGGGCGGATTGGTGGCGACGATCTGGTAGCCACCGAATGCCTGGTTTTGCGTCGTGGAGACTGCAACTGGACTGGAAATGGCGGGCACGCCATTCGGATTTATGCGAATGGTAACGACCTGCTGGCCGGTACCGCTGGAGTTGGCAGCGCTCAGCGTGACCACGAAATCTCCGCTTTGCGTCGGGGTGCCTGAGATGACGCCGCTATTCACATTGACTGAGAGTCCCGCAGGCAGACCCGTTGCGGCATAGCTTCCCGCATTGATCGGCGGGTTTGTGGCGTTGATCTGCGTGGTTGTAAAAGCCTGTCCGACGGTCCCGGCCGCAACAGGGGAAACCGGCAGCGTCGGCGTCGTTGTGATGACGGGAGCGCCGGCAGACGCAATGTTGATAGTCAATGCCTGACTGACAACGCCGGCAGTCGTCGTTGCCTGGATCGTCACCGTAAAGGGTCCGCTCACGGTTGCTGTTCCGGCTATCTGGCCGGTGCCGGCGGTGAAAACAAGACCGGTCGGAAGCGTGCCGGTCAGCGCGTAGGCACTGGGAGGCGTTGGAAAGGATGTGATCTGATACGCCGGGAACACTGCGTTTTGCGTGCCGTTTGCCGTCGCTGCGCTTGTGATTCCGGCGAGGGTTAGGGTAAGGCTTTTGCTGACGGTGCCATTGTTGACGCCAGCTGAATTGATAGTAGTGCCGATCGTGACAGTGAACGATCCAGTTACCGTCGGAATACCGGTGATTTCGCCGTTGGCAGCATTGACGGAGAGTCCGGCAGGAAGGCCCGACGCCGTGAAAGTCGATGCCGCACCGTCGTTCGAAGTGATTTGATACAGTGGCGCACCGGCGGTGTACGTCTGCCCTTTGAAGCCCGTCGCCGTTGGCGAGCTGTTGATGCCATACACCGTAACCGCAATCGTTCGCACTGCGGATCCAGTGGGGTTCGCGACCGTGACGCCAACGCTGTCGCTTCCTGTGTATCCCGCGTTCGATGTGTACGTCACGTTGTAGTTCATGGTGGTAGTCGCGGAAACTTGCACCGGCACGGCACTTCCGTTCGCAGGACTCGATGTGATTACCAGACCGGTTGCCCCGTCGCGCGCAGCGCCCCCGCTGCCGTTACCGACGATCAGGGGATATATATCCTTGGTCCCGGCAACCCCGGAGCGGACCGCCAGCGCGAGCGACGCGGAGCCATTCGCGACCGTGAAGGCCGGTGCCTTGTACTGCCCAATGAATAAGGCGAGGCTGAGCAGCTGGCTCGCCGACGGAATCGGAACGAAGTAGCCGGCCATCGCGCCGCCAGCGTTCATGGCAGTCAGGATCTGGGAGGGGTTGTTCGATGCATTCAGATGCCCTGCGGATGCAGACCCGGTAGGGGCGGTAGCAGCAAGTGAGGGGTTGGAGATATGGCAACCTGAGCACGCGTTTGGGGCGGCAGTCCCAGTGCCCGGAAGAGCGGTGTTCTGGTAAAGCGCAAGTCCAGTAGCCACCGACTGCGCGTGCGCGGCTGGATTGGGCCCGAGTGTCAGAAAAAGCGCTAAGAGGAGGGGGACAAAGCCGAGAACCCCATTGCCTACCGCAGTGGGCGAAGTGGCAGGTGCAGGTCCAGATCCGGTGTCGCCGCCTCTCTGCGGACGACGCAGGTTATGCCTAGAATTACACGGAAACCAAGCCACGATTGCCCTCCCTGGGCCGATCCTGGTCTTCTTGTGCGACGCTACTACTGCTTCTGCTATTCGCCCATTATCCGAGCGAAATGCTGCTGCCAGCTTACCCGAAGAACGTAAGCTATCTGTCGAAGATCATGCAATAAATGTCCACGCGGCGCGGGCAGTGTCGTATTTTTTCCACATCCCTTTCCGTGCTGAAGGCCCGAATTTTGAAATCGCAGTCACTCAACGCACCAACTGGTTGATCTCGATGATGGGGAGCAGGATGGCGAGCACGATCAGCAGTACGATTCCACCCATCACCAGGATCATCGCCGGCTCGAGCAGCGTGAGGAACACTGCCAGGCGCCGCTCGAGCGCCTGGGTCTCCAGGCGCGCGGCGCGCTCGAGCATCTGCTCGAGCTTCCCGCTCGCCTCCCCGCTCGCCACCAGGTGTACCAGCAGCGGTGGAAACGCGCGCGTTTCGCCCAGCGCCCGCGCCAGGCTCGCACCTTCGCGCACCCGCTCGATGGCCTGTTCGACGGCCTCGCTCAACACCATGTTGGTCATTACCCGCGCACCGGAAGCAAGCGCGGTGAGCAGCGGCACGCCGCCACCGACCAGGATGGCGAGCGTGCTGGCGAAACGCGAGGTATTGACGCCGCGAATCAGCGGTCCCAGCCCGGGCAGGCGCAGCAAGAGGGCGTGCCAGCGGCGTCTTGCCGCATCGCGGCGCAGCGCCATGCGTGCGGCCACCGCTGTGCCGACGATGATCGCGACGAGATACGGCCAGGTCGCGCGCAGAAAGTCGCTCAATGCAATCAGCGCGCGAGTCAGCCACGGCAGGCTCTGCCGCGACTGCTGGAATACCTGCACCACCTGCGGCACCACATAGACCAGCAGGCCGGTGACGATCATGATGGCCACTATCGTGACGAGGATCGGGTAAAGCAGCGCGAGACCGGTTTTCTGTTTTAGCGCCTGGCGGGCGTCGAGATAATCGGCAAGATGTTGCAACACGGTCGGCAGCGCGCCCGACTCCTCGCCGCCGTGCACCAGCGCCCGGTAGAAATCCGGGAAACTCTTTTCGTAGGCGCCCAACGCCCCGGCAAACGACAGGCCGGCGGTGACTTCGGTCTTGACTCCGGTAAGCACCTCCCGCGTTATCGGCGTGGCGGCTTCTTCGATCAGAGCGTTGAGCGACTGCTCCATCGTCAGGCCGGAGTCGAGCAGTGTCGCCATTTGCCGGGTCACCAGACTCAGTTCGGCCGCTGAGATGCCCCGCGCCCAGACCTGCCGTGCACGCTCGCGCGCGTGGACCTGGTCGACCACCGAGGGCAGCAGCCCCTGTGCGCGCAACTGGACGCGCGCCTGGCGCGCCGTATCGGCTTGCAGCACGCCTGATACCATGCGGCCGGCGGCGTCCAGCGCCTGGTATTGGAACGCTTCCATGGCAGCGGCCGAAGTTTCCTCTACTCGCGCGTGACGCGCACGACTTCTTCGAGGCTGATCACGCCTTGCGCGGCCCAGCGCATGCCGTCATCGCGCATTGAGCGCATGCCGCGGGCAACGACATGCGCCCGCAGCACTTGCTCGGAGGCGCGGTCGTGGATCAGCCGGCGCAGTTCATCGTCGACCGTCAGCAATTCGTAAATGCCAGTGC
>CAYYZZ010000076.1:0-10743 GCA_964476235.1 uncultured Streptomycetaceae bacterium
TATTCTCGACCTTGATGCTGGCCAGGCGCTTCTCGATGGTGCCGGTGGATTCGTCTGCGGCGAGTATGCCCTTGCCGGGCGCGACCATCGCCTGGGCAATGGCCTCCAGGGAATTGGCTGACATGCTTGATCTCCTCGAACGACATGACTAATGACGGGTGATTCGTGACTGCGCTGCCATTTTACTACGCCAACAAGACCCGGCTCGCCTTTTGCCTTACGCCTTCCGGTGCTCCCCTGGCGGATTTTGGCTCCGGCCCGCGCGCCGAGCGCGCTTAACATCGGCAAGCGATGTTAGCCTCCGCCCAAATCGCCAAGGCGAGCATCGCCTAAGCATGGCGATGCTCGCCAACCTTGACGATTTTCATGGTGTTGGTGCCGCCGGCCTTGCCGAAGGGCTCGCCGATGGTCAGTACGATCAAGTCGCCGTTCCGCACGGCGCCGCGTTGCAGCAGCTCGTCCTCCGCCATGTGCAGCGCTTTTTCCGGGTCGCGCGCGCCCTTGAACTTGACGGGGTAGACCCCGCGGAACAGGGTGACCCGGCGCCGCGTCTCGATCACCGAGCTCATGGCGTAAATCGGCACGGTGGTATTCATGCGCGACATCAGCAGCACGGTCTTGCCGCTCTGGGTCAATGACGCCACGGCCTTGATGTCGAGATTGTTGGCGGTGAAAACGGTGGCGCGCGCGATCGCCTCCTCGACTGCCTCCGGCGGGTCGCGGCGCTGCCGTTCCTGGGAGAAGGTGTCTTCCTTCTCGGCCTCAACGCAGACCCGCGCCATGGCCGCCACCGTCTCGACCGGATACTGGCCGGCGGCGGTCTCGGCGGAGAGCATCACGGCATCGGTGCCGTCGAGCACGGCGTTCGCCACGTCGGACACCTCGGCGCGCGTCGGGATCGGGTTCGCGATCATGGACTCCATCATCTGCGTGGCGGTGATGGTGATGCGGTTCTTCTCGCGCGCCATGCGGATCATGCGCTTCTGCAGCGCCGGTACCACGGCGTCGCCTACCTCCACCGCAAGGTCGCCGCGAGCCACCATGATGACGTCGGAGGCATCGAGGATGTCCTCCAGCGCCGGGATCGCTTCCGCGCGTTCGATCTTGGCCACCAGCAGCGCATTCCCTCCGGCCTTGCGCATGAGCTCGCGCGCCCAGCGCATGTCGTCGCCCGAACGCGGAAACGAGACGCCGAGGAAGTCGGCCTTGAGCTCGGCCGCGGTCTGGATGTCCTGTTTGTCCTTCTCGGTCAGCGCCGGCGCGGTCAGCCCGCCGCCCTTGCGGTTGATGCCCTTGTTGTTGGAGAGCGCGCCGCCCTGCTCCACAACGCAGGTGATGCGCGGGCCCTTCACCGACGAGACGCCCAGCACGATGCGCCCGTCGTCGAGCAGCAGCGTGTCGCCGGTGCGCACGTCGTTCGGCAGCTTCTTGTAGTCGAGGCCGGCGCGGTGCTGGTCGCCCAGCTCGCATTCGGCGTCGAGCACGAACTTGTCGCCGGCCGCGAGCGTGATCTTTCCATCCTTGAAGCGGCCGATGCGGATCTTCGGCCCCTGCAGGTCCACCAGCACGCCGACGGCGCGCCCTGCCTTGCGCGCGAGCGATCGCACCAGCTCGACGCGCTTGCGATGCTCGTCGGCCGTGCCGTGGGAGAAGTTCATGCGCACCACGTCGAGACCGGCCTCGATCATGCGCGCAAGCGTTTTCGCGTCGCTCGACGCGGGTCCGAGGGTGGCGACGATCTTGGTGCGGCGGGGCATACGAAAGACGGGATCGAGCTGTCAGGAGTGAGGATTGAGGACAGTGTAGTGCCGCACCATCACAAACTCAATCCTCATTCCTCTATCCTCAATCCTGTTTTCTGGCGCGTTGCTCGAGGACCTCGACGGCGGGCAGTTTCTTGCCCTCGAGAAACTCCAGGAATGCGCCGCCGCCGGTGGAAATGTAGGAAATTTTATCGGCGATGCCGTATTTCGCCACCGCGGCCAGCGTATCGCCGCCGCCGGCGATGGAAAACGCCTTCGAGGCGGCGATGGCCAGGGCGATGGTTTTCGTGCCCCCGGCGAACTGGTCGAACTCGAACACACCGACCGGACCGTTCCAGACGATGGTGCCGGCCTTGGCGATGAGCGCGGCCAGCGTCGCGGCCGTCTGCGGGCCGATGTCGAGGATCATGTCGTCGGGCCTGACCTCGGTGGCGGCCAGGCGGTTGGCGCGGGCCAGCACCGAGAGATCTTTGGCCGTGACCACGTCCGTCGGCAGCGGGACCTGCGCGCCGCGCGCTTTCATTATGTCCATGACGGCCCGCGCCTCGCCCACGAGTTCGGGCTCGGCGAGCGATCTTCCGATGGGCAGTCCCGCGGCAAGCATGAAGGTATTGGCGATGCCGCCGCCCACGATCAGCTGGTCCACTTTCGCGGCCAGCGATTTCAGGATGGGGAGCTTGGTCGAGACCTTGGCGCCGGCGACGATCGCCACCAGCGGCCGCGCGGGATTGCCGAGCGCCTTGCCCAGCGCATCGAGCTCGGCCGCCATCAGCGGTCCGGCGCAGGCAACCGGGGCGAACTTCGCTAATCCGTGGGTGGTTGCCTCGGCGCGGTGCGCGGTGCCGAACGCGTCGTTCACGTAGACGTCGCACAGGGCCGCCATCCTGCGGGCCAGCGCTTCGTCGTTCTTCTTCTCTCCCTTGTTGACGCGGCAGTTCTCCAGCATCACCACTTCGCCCGGCTTGACCTCGAACCCGCCGTCCACCCAGTTCTGCACCAGCCGCACCGGGCGGCCCAGCATCTCTCCAAGGCGCTTCGCGATCGGCGCGAGGGAATCCCCGGGTTCCAGCTTGCCTTCGGTGGGCCGGCCAAGATGCGAGGTCACCATCACCGCGGCGCCGCTCTTCAACGCGTGCTCGATGCCGGGAATGGAAGCGCGGATGCGCGTGTCTTCCGTGATGTTGCCCGCCTCGTCCTGGGGAACGTTGAGGTCGGCGCGGATGAATACGCGCTTGCCCGCGAGGGGCAGGTCGATCAAGCGCAGGAAAGGCATGGATTTCTGAAAATTATTTCCACTCGTTGTGGCTCCGGCCGGCCGTTAAAGCGGCCTTGACTTGCACAAGCGCAAGTTAGCCTTCGCCGCAATGAATGGGATGTTGTCGCTTATGCAATTACTTCGCATTCATGAGGGCAACGGTGGTATCGAGCATCCTGTTACTGAATCCCCATTCATTGTCATACCAGGCGAGCGTTTTGACGAGCGTGCCGCCGGTGACCTTGGTGAGCGATGCGTCGAAGATGCTGGAAGCCGGGTTGTGATTGAAATCGATCGACACCAGCGGCGCCTGGGTGTACTCGAGCACGCCCTTGAGCTCTCCGTCGGCTGCCGCCTTCATCACGCCGTTCACCTCGTCGACCGTGGTGGCGCGCGCGGCGGTGAAAGTGAGGTCCACCACCGACACGTTGATCGTCGGCACGCGCATCGCGAAGCCGTCGAGCTTGCCGTTCAGCTCCGGCAGCACCAGGCCGACAGCGGCGGCCGCGCCGGTCTTAGTCGGGATCATGGACATGGTTGCCGAGCGCGCGCGACGCAGGTCCTCGTGGTAGACGTCGGTCAGCACCTGGTCGTTGGTGTAGGCGTGGATGGTCGTCATCAGCCCCTGCACCACGCCGATCTTGTCGTGCAGCGCCTTCACCATTGGCGCCAGGCAGTTGGTCGTGCATGACGCGTTGGAGATGACCGTGTGGGCGCCCTTCAACGTCTTGTGATTGACGCCGTAGACGACGGTAGCGTCAACGTCCTTGCCGCCGGGCGCCGAGATGATGACTTTCCTCGCGCCGCCCTTGAGGTGGGCGCCGGCTTTCTCCTTGCTGGTGAAGAGCCCCGTGCACTCGAGCACGACATCCACTCCCAGGCTGCCCCACGGCAGCTCCGCGGGATTGCGCATCGCCAGCACCTTGATGCGGTCGCCGTTCACCACCATGGAATCGCCATCCACTTCGACCTTGCCGTTAAAGCGGCCGTGCACCGTGTCGTAGCGCGTCAAATGCGCGTTGGTCTCGGCGTTGCCGAGATCGTTCAGCGCGACGATCTCGATGGGGTGCTTCTTCCCGCCCTCGTAGTGGGCGCGCAGGATGTTGCGGCCGATGCGGCCGTAGCCGTTGATCGCGACTTTGATGGTCATGGTTGGGCTCCCGGAAAAATGGCGCTTATTCTAACCCGGCCCCCGCATCGGGCCTTGATCTGCCTCAAGCGGAAGCGGGAGTCAGAGCGCCCGTTTCACCGCGCTGGCGACGTTCTGCGCGGTGAAACCGAAATGCTTGAACAGTTCGCCGCCTGGCGCCGACTCGCCGAAGCGGTCGATCCCCACGACTGCGCCGTCGAGGCCCACGTACTTGCGCCAGTAGTCGGTGACGCCGGCCTCCACCGCCACGCGCGGCACGCCGCGCGCCAGCACGCTCGCCCGGTACGCTTCGTCCTGGCGGTCGAACACGCTGGTGGAAGGCATGGACACGACGCGCACCGCGGTGCCTTCGGCCGCGAGCTGTTTCTGCGCTTCCAGCGCGATGCCCACTTCGGAGCCGGTGGCAATCACGACGCAGCGCGCCGTCCCGCCCGCCGCCTCGGAAATCACGTAGCCGCCGCGCGCGATGGCGGAAACCTGTTCGGGGGCGCGCTTCACGAATGGCAGGTTCTGGCGCGTGAGAACGAGGCTCGTCGGCCCGTCCCGGCGCCCGATCGCCGCCGTCCACGCCACCGCCGTCTCCACCGTGTCGCACGGCCGCCAGACGTTCATGTTGGGCATCAGCCGCAGGCTCGCCACGTGCTCGACCGGCTGGTGCGTGGGCCCATCCTCGCCGAGCCCGATCGAATCGTGCGTGAACACGTAGACCACGCGCAGCTTCATCATCGCCGCGAGGCGAAGCGCGTTCCTCGCGTAATCGGAAAACACCAGGAACGTGCCGCCGTAGGGGATGAAGCCGCCGTGCAGCGCGAGCCCGTTCATCACCGCGCACATGCCGAACTCGCGCACGCCGTAGAAGACGTAGTTGCCGCCGCCCGCCGGCCCGATGACCTTCGAGCTCTTCACCATCGTCAGGTTGGAGCCGGTGAGGTCGGCCGAGCCGCCGATCAACTCCGGCAGCCATGAGGCGATTACCTCGAGCGCGTTCTGCGAGGCCTTGCGCGTCGCGATGGTCTCGGCCTTCGAATCGGTTTCCTTCAAGAGCGTATCCACGCGCGCGGTGAAATCCGCCGGCAGTTCGCCCGCCATGCGGCGGCGGAATTCGGCGGCTTCCTGCGGATACTGGCTCTCGTAAGCGGCGAAGAGCTTTTTCCAGCGCCGCTCGGCGGCGGCGCCACGCTTCCTCGCGTCCCAGCCCTCGTAAACCGCTTTGGGGATGTCGAACGGCGGGTGGTTCCAGCCGATCGCCTCGCGCGTCGCGGCGATCTCCTTCTCGCCCAGCGGCGCGCCGTGCGCGGCGCCGGTGTTGGCCTTGGTGGGCGCGCCTTTCGCGATCACGGTCTTCGCGAGGATCAGGCTCGGCCGCGATTTTTCGCGCTTCGCCTTCTTCACCGCGCGATTGACCGCATCGACATCGTGGCCGTCCACCGGGCCGATCACTTGCCAGCCGTAGCCCTCGAAGCGGCGCTTCACGTCGTCGGTGTACCACTGGCGGATGTTGCCCTTCTCGGAATCGATCGAGATGCCGTTGTCGTCGTAGATCGCGACGAGCTTGCCAAGCCCCAGCGTGCCGGCGAGCGAGCACGCCTCGTGCGAGACGCCCTCCATCATGCAGCCGTCGCCCAGGAAAACGTAGGTGTGGTGATCGACGATCTCGAGCTCCGGCCGGTTGAACTCGGCGGCGAGCAACCGTTCCGCAAGCGCCATGCCCACCGCGTTGGCGATGCCCTGGCCGAGCGGGCCGGTAGTGGCCTCGATCCCGGGCGCGCAGCCGTACTCGGGATGCCCCGGCGTCTTCGAGTGCAGCTGCCGGAAGCGCTTCAGCTCATCGAGCGGAAGATCGTAGCCCGTCAGGTGCAGCACGGCATAGAGCAGCATCGAGCCGTGCCCGTTGGATAGCACGAAGCGGTCGCGGTTGGCCCAGGCGGGATTGGCGGGGTTGTGCCGGAGATGGTCGTTCCACAGCACGTCCGCGATCTCCGCCATGCCCATCGGCATCCCGGGGTGTCCGGAATTCGCCTGTTGTACAGCATCCATCGCCAGCGCGCGGATCGCGTTGGCTAGCTCGACACGGCCATTCATTCGGGTCTTCCTTGCGAGGGGAGCGGAAAGTGCGCCAATTATAAACGGGCGCAACGGGCAGCGGTGCGGCGGCGCGAAGGTTTACACCGGTTCGCCGTTTTCGGTCTTGCGGGAGAGCCGGATGCCGAGCTGCTTCAGCTTGCGGTAGAGGTGCGTGCGCTCGAGCCCGACGGCCTCCGCCACGCGGCTGATGTTGCCCCCCTCGCGCGCGATGTGATACTCGAAATAGGCGCGCTCGAAGGCGTCGCGGGCGTCGCGCAGCGGCAGGTCGAGGGCGAGGTTATGCGTGACCGGCAGGGCGGTGGTCGGCAGGGGCAGCGCGCGGTTGACCTCTTCCACCGGGATCTGCTCGGCGGGGCAGGTCAGCGCGAGCGTGTGCACCAGGCTCTCGAGCTGCGCGAGATTGCCCGGCCAGTCGTAATTCCGCAGCGCGTTCAGCGCCGCGGTGGTGAACTGGCGCGGGGGCGTCTCCTTCGCCTCGACCATGCGCGAGAGCGTCAGGTTGGCGATGTCGGGCACGTCCTCGCGGTGCTCGCGCAGGCTCGGCACCCGGATCGTGGCCGCCGCCAGCAGGCTGTAGAGCCGGCTGTCGAAGGCGCCCTGCGCCACCCGCTCCGCCAGGTCGGCGCTGGCGCCACTGATGAGCCGCACGTTGTAGCGCTCGAGCTTGGAGGCCACGAGGAGCAGCCCCTTCTGCTCGATCCGGGACAGGTCCGCGATCTCGCGCAGGAACAACGTTCCCTCGCGCGCCTGGCCGAGCAGATCGAGCGGCGCCTCGACCAGCGCAGCGTGGTTGTCCGGGGCGACCCACGGCGTGTTGCGCTGGTGCAGGAAGCGCGCGGCGAGCTCCAGGCCGCAGCCCGGCTCGCCGGTGAGGAGCAGCGGCGTGCGCAGGGCCATGACCCGCTCGAGGCGCTGCTTCAGCTCGATCACCAGCGGCGCGCGTCCCAGGCTTGCCAGCGACAGCGCCGATTGCGCCTGTTCGCCGCCCTGCTTCAACGCGCGCCCGACGGTGGCAAGGAGCTTCTGCAGCGCGATCGGCTTCTCGAGGAAATCGTAGGCGCCGATGCGGGTCGCTTCGACCGCCGTGTCGATGGTGCCGTGACCCGACATCATCACCACCGGCATGGTGAGCAGCCCGGCGGCCGCCCATTCCTTCAACAGCGTGATGCCGTCGGTGTCCGGCATCCAGATGTCGAGCAGCACCAGGTCCGGGCGCACCTGGCTGCGGAACGCGCGCGCCGTGCTCGCGTTTTCCGCGAGCCGCACTTGATAGCCCTCGTCGGAGAGGATCTCCGAGAGCAGCTCGCGGATGCCGATTTCGTCGTCTACGACCAGGATTTGCTGCATAAGCGGAGGGATTGCATGCTGATTTTACACCTGCGCCCGCGCCGCCGGACGGCGCGCGACGTCCTGCGCGGCCGCCGGCAGTTGAATGGTGACGCGCGCGCCGCGCGGCGCGGCGTTCGCGATGGTCACCGTGCCGCCGTGCTCCTCGACGATCTTCTTGACGATCGCCAGCCCGAGTCCCGTGCCCCTGGGCTTGGTGGTGACGTAAGGCTCGAACGCGCGCCGGATCACGTTCTCGGGAAAGCCACAGCCGTTATCGGCAACCGTAAGCTGCACCATGCCCGCCTCGGCGCCGCTCGCGATGGTGATGCGCGGCTCCCCGGTATCGGCCAGCGCGTCCTGCGCGTTCTGCAGCAGGTTATGAATCACCTGCCGTAGCTGCGCCGCATCGCCCACCACCGGCGGCAGCGCCGCGGCGAGATCGAGCCGCGCGGCCCCGCCCAGCGAGGACTCGTAGAGCGTGAGCACTTCGCGCGTCAGCGCATTGAGATCGAGCTCGCGCATCGAGGGCTCGGGCGTGCGCGCGTACTGGCTGAAAGCGTCCACCATGTTCTTCAGGGCCGCGACCTGGTTGACGATGTTCTGCGTCGAGCGCGCGAGCACCTCAGCGTCGGCTTCCGCGAGCTTGCCGGCGAGCTTCACCTGCAGTCGCTCCGCGGAGAGCTGGATCGGCGTCAGCGGGTTGCGGATTTCGTGCGCAAGGCGCCGCGCGACCTCGGCCCACGCCGCGGTGCGCTGCGCTTCGGCGAGATGCGTGATGTCGTCGAACACCACGACGCTGCCGCCTTCGGCGCCCCGCGGCAGGCGGGTGCCGCGCAGGAGCAGCAGCTGGGTCCTGCCGTGCAACGCACGTTCGACCTGCTGCTCCCACTCGGTCCCGCCGGCGCGCCCGAACGCCGCCACGATTTCCTGTCCCAGCCCGGCGACACCGGGAGCCGCCGCCGGCCAGCGCGCCGCGGCGGTGCCGAGCAGCGGCGTGAAATCGATGCCAAGTATCGTGCCTGCGCTGTGGTTGGCGGCGCGGAGATTCAACTCCTCGTCGAACGCCAGCACTCCGGCGGAGAGGTTGGCGAGCAGGCTCTCGAGATAGGCCTTGGCCTGGGTGAGCGCCGCCTGATGGCGCTCAGCCTGCGCGCGCGCCTCGGCCAACTGCAGCGTCATCCAGTTGAAGGACTGGGTGAGCACGCCGATCTCGTCGTTCGAGGCAACCGCCGCGCGCTGGCTGAAATCCCCGCTCGCCACGGCGCGCGTGCCCTCCACCAGCGCGCCGATGGGCGCCGACAAGCGGTCCGAGAGCACGAACGCGAGCGCCGCCGCAGACAGCAGCGCGAGCAGCAGCGTCAACGTGAGCGTGACTCCATAGAGGCGCTTCAAGCCCCGCCGCGACAAGGTCAGTTCCTGGTACTCGCGATAGCCCGACTGCACCGTCTCGGCATCCTGCGCGAGCTGCTTGGGCACCGGCTGCAGCAACTGCAGCACGCGCAACTCTTCGGTGAGGCTCGCCACGGGCACCGGCACCAGGGTTCGCAGGTAAAGGCCCTTGTCGGGGAGGGACTCGACCGCGCTGTAGGGCTTGCGCGCCCGTATCTGCTGCAGCGCGACCGCGCCGGGAAGCTCGGGCAGCAAGCCCACGCGCTCATTGCCCGAGAAGACGAGCACGCGCCCGCGCTCGCTGAACAGGGTAGCCTCCTGCACGCCGACCTGTTCACGCAGCACGTTCAGCGCCGCCGGTTGCTCGGCGACCGGGCGCGTCGCGAGCGAAGCGGCCATGTCGTTGGCCTTAGCTGTGAGGTCCTTCAGCGCGCTTTCGAGCACGTTGCGCCCGAGGTTGATCCCGCCCTCGAGCGCCTTGTCCACGCGCACCTCGAACCAGGACTCGATCGAGCGCGCCAGGAACTGGACCGACATGCCGTAGATCAGCACGCCCGGCAGCACCGCCATCAGCGCGAACAACAGCACCAGGCGCAGCGTCAGCTTCGCGCCGAACACGCCGGCCTTGAGCTTGCGGCGGAGCGTGACGAACTGATAGACGACGAGCGCGGTCAGCATCAGCGCCACCGCGCCGTTCAGCGCGAGCAGCAGCGGGTAGCGCTCCGCGAACGAGGTCGGGTTGGCGCTCGATGCGGCGAGCAGGAACAGCGCGACTGCGACCAGGCTCACGCACAGGATCAGCAAGTAGCGCACCACGGCGGCGGGCAGCGCGGGCTTGATAGGCGGGGCGGCGGCGCTCATGGCGAAACCGTCCAGCGGTGCCAATCGGAGGAGACGCTCCACTCGCGCGATCCGACTGCGCTGATCTGGAACGGGCGCGGCAGCTGGGAGGAGTCCAGCCGCAGGCGCAGCGCGGCGGTGTAACTCGCGCCCTTGGCGAGTGCGCCGGGCTCGGCGATATCGCGCAGCCGCACCCGGCTCAAGAAAGCGAGCGCCTCGGACAGCGTGCCGAAATTCTGGTAGAGCGTGCCGATGCCGACGCGGTACTGGCGCGTAAAGGCGTTATAGCCCAGGCGATACTGTTGCCGCTTGTTGACGATCTTCTCGTTCAACCAGTACCAGCGCGGCCGGATCAACTCGAACTCGAGCGTGAAATAGAGCGGCACGCCCTTGTTGAGCGCGTCTTCCAGGGTATGGGTGAGCGCGATCTCGAACTCGGCCTCGAGGAAATAGCCGTCTTCGGCGGCGACCAGCGCCGCTTTCTGGACCTCGATACCGTCGGCCCGGGCTGGCGCCGCAGCGGCGAGTCCGAGGAGCAGCGCGGTCAGCGCGGCGGCAAACCAGCTAAGACTTCTGCAGGAGTGCGTAGAAGAAGCCGTCATGCCGTCCGTCCGGAAGCAGTTGCCCCGCTGGCAATTGTATGTCGTTGTCGACCGCGGGAAGGGCCAGGCGCGTCGCGTCCCGATGGCGCTCCAAGAACCGCGCAACCTGATCGCTATTTTCTTCGCGGAACACGGAGCAGGTCGCGTACAGCAATTTACCACCACTGGCGAGGGTCTGCCACAGCGCATCGAGCATGCGGCCCTGCGAGTGCGCGAACTGCGCGAGATCGGTTTCGCGCCGCAGCCACTTGATGTCGGGATGCCGCCGTGCGACACCCGAAGCGCTGCAGGGAACGTCGGCGAGGATGCGCTCGAACGCCGTTCCATCCC
>CAYYZZ010000077.1:0-7097 GCA_964476235.1 uncultured Streptomycetaceae bacterium
CGAGCAGGCAATCGCTGAAACTCTCCACGTTCCGCTCGCAGCCTTCCTTGTGGCATGGCGCGCAGGGCGTGTTCCCCTGGATCAGGCATACCCGTCCCTTGACCTGGCTGCCGAGCCGCCCCCATGGGTTGGCTAAAGACGCGTGATCTTTCGGCCACGGCCCCCACTTGACCGGATCGGTAGGGCCATAGAACGCGACCGTCGGGACGCCGAGCGCCGCCGCCACGTGCGTGAGCGCCGTGTCCGGCCCGAGAAAGACGGCGGCGCGGGCGAGCAGGCAGCCGGCTTCGGCCAGGGTGAGCTTTCCGGCGAGATTGATCGTGCCGGCCGGCATGCCGCGGGCGAGATCGGCGACGTAGGCCGTTTCGGCGGGATCGGCCCCGCCGGAGAGAACGACGCGGTAGCCGCGCGCCGCGAGCCAGTCCGCGACTTCGACCCAGCCGGCGCGGTGCCACATCTTGTAGTTGAACTTGGGACAGGGGTGCAGCACCGCGAACGGCGGCGCGGGCGCCCGCCCGGCCAGGGCGTCCACCCGCTCGGCATCTTCCGCGCGCCACGAGACAGCGACTTCAGGGCGGGGCTCGATGCCCAGCACGCCGGCAAGCGCCAGGTTCATGAGCACGGTGTGGGTGTTCCAGTTGTCGAACGGCACCCAGCGGTGCAGGAACGGCTGTTTCCAGCGCTCTTTGCGCGCGTCATTGAGCAGCCCGGCGCGCCAGCGGCCCGCGAGAAACGCGTAGAGCGTCGGCCGGTCTCCGTGCAGGGTGGAGAGCGCGATGTCGTATCGCCGCGCCAGCCGGAACAGGAACGCGAGGTGGGCGAGCCAGCCCGGCCGCTCGGGCACGGTGAGCACGCGCCGGACATCGGGGTTCGCGGCGATCGCGCCCTGCGTGCCCTCGAAAACCAGCACGTCGAGCGCGGCGTCCGGCCAGGCCCGCTTGACCGAGCGCATCAGCGGCGTGGCGAGCAGCACGTCGCCAATGCGGCGCGTCACGATGATGAGAACACTCCGTGGGGGTGTTCTCATCGCGCGCGATGCGTGATAGGGGATAAGGGATAAGGGATAAGAGTAGCCGGCAACGCCGGCGTAAAGCATCTAGCACCTATCACTTGTCACCTGTCACATTCTTCCCGCGCTCCGCGAGAAGCATGAGCTTGCAGTAGCGATAGTAGGAGTTCTCGGCGTTGGCGATGGACAGCATCAGGCCCTCGCGGCCGTCCAGGAAGCCCGCGCGCAGGAAATACGTCCGGAAGAATGCCCACCCGCCGTGCAACAGGGCGGTGAAGATCGAGGCGCGGCGGCCGCGCTGGTGCAGGTTGCGCGCGGTCATGGCCGAGTACACGTTCATCTTGTCGATGAGCTGGTCGAGGCTGGTGATGGTCTCGTGATGGATGGGCCTGGAAAGCCGTCCGACCGTACCGTTCACTATGAGCCGGTCGTGCCCCTGGTCGTCGGAGAAGCGCGCCTGCCCGCGCCGGAACAGCCGCGTCACGTAATCCGGCCACCACCCGGAGTGGCGCATGAAGCGCCCGCAGAAACTCGAACGCCGCGGCATCATGAACGCGGCCTTGTCGCCCGGCGCGGCTGCCGCGCTCTCGAGCTCGGCGCGGAGCGCCGGCGTGATCCACTCGTCGGAGTCGAGGGAAAACACCCAGTCGCCGGTGGCGAGATCGAGCGCCCGGTTCTTCTGGGGGCCATGCCCGGGAAAGTCGGGCGTCTGGCGGACGTTGGCGGTGAACTCGCGGCTGATCTCCATCGTGCGGTCGGTGCTGCCGGAGTCCAGCACCACGATTTCGTCGGCCCACGCGACCGATTCGAGGCAGCGGCGGATCGTGGCCTCGTTGTTGCGGGTGATGATGATGACCGAGACGCTCATTGAAATCCGTGAATCGTGATTCGTGATTCGTGATTCGACCAGGCCGCCGCGAGCCGCGGCCTGCTTCCGGGCGTGCACCGCTTACTTGTCATGCCGCGATTGTAATCCGGCGAAGAGCAGGCCCGTGAGCCAGGCGTAGAGCAGCCCTTCGGTGTGGTCGAGCAGCAGGGAATTGAAGATGCACCCAATGGCAACGGCCAGCACGAGACCACGGGCGAGGTGGTGCTCGAGCGGCGAGGCGAGCTGCGGGGCTGTTCGCCAGTGCGTCCAGAACAGGTAGAGCAGGGCCAACAGGCCAGCCACGCCGGTCTGGACGGCGATATGGAGGTACTCGTTGTGAGGATTGCGCGTTTCGACTCCTTTGCTGTCGCGTACCCGGTCGGCGTATGCCTTGGGAAATCCGCCGGTGCCGACCCCGGTCAACGGATGCTCACGCAGGATGTCGAGGCTATTGCGGTAGAAATCGAGGCGCGATCCCGTCGACGAGTGAATGGAGGACCGACCGGGCTCCCACTCCGCAAACTGAAGTTGAATTTGCGTGACTCTCTGCTGGAAGGGGCCCGGAACCAGCGCCAGCAGAAGGAAGAGACCTGCCGCCGCGCCAGTAGCCCAACCAAGACCTTTCCACCCACGCCAGCCATAACCGAAATAGAGCGCGAGCGCCCCGAACAGGAGATAGCCGGTGGCGCCCTGGACGACCAGTGTTCCGTTGATAAGCGCGAGCACTGCCAATGCGAGCCAGAGTATCCTCATGCGGGCCGAGCCAGCGGCGAATGCGAGCTGGACGTACAGGAATGCGCCGAATGCCATCAGAATCCCGTGTGTCTGGCGCGTCTTGAAGACGACCGGGTAGCTCGAGTCACCGGAGAGAAAGCTCGTTTTCGGAATCACGTCCGCCATGATGAGAAACGACAGCAGCAGCACCAGGGCGAGGGACGCCGCGAGCGCGTGGAGCCCCCGCCAGCGCATCGCGGCATCGCGGAATACCCAGAGCAGGATGGGAATCCACAGCAGGTCCCGGTACTTTCGGAGCGTCAACGCGGTGTCCCCGGGACTGTGCTCGCCATAGAGCGCTCCAACGAGCAGCAGACCGAACAAGGCGAGCGCGCCAAGGGCGACGCGCCGCCCGATAACGGCGTCCCACTTTTCGCGCCAGGCGCCGCTCGCGAGCCAGCCCGCGACCACGATGACCAGCAAAACGTTGTCGAGAGCGACCGAGAGCGGGATCGAGAATCCCAACGCGACCGCAGCCCACTGGGCGGCGCGGTCCGCAGTCTTGTTTACTGCGGGGAGTAGTCCGGGACCCATTTCACGAGGTCGGCCTTGATCCGCATGTCGTCGGCAGCGTCGCCGCTCCGCAGCCAGTGTTCCAGCCGCGGCAGCCAGTCGCTGTCTTCCCTGCCTGCCCGCGCGACTTTGAGTTTGGCGTGTGGCGTGGGCAGGAGGTTTTCGTCGGCGGCGAGCGGCTCTTCGTAGAGCTTCTCGCCGGCACGCAGTCCCGTATAGACGATCCGGATCTCGTCCTCGGTAAAGCCCGAGAGCCGGATCAGGTCGCGCGCGAGGTCGGCAATTCTCACCGGCTCACCCATGTCCAGCACGAAAATCTCGCCGCCGTTGCCCATCAGCCCCGCCTGGAGCACAAGTTGCACCGCCTCGGGTATCGACATGAAGTAGCGCGTGACTTCGGGATGGGTGACGGTCACAGGGCCGCCCCGTGCAATCTGCTCGCGGAACTTCGGTATCACGCTGCCGGTCGAGCCCAGTACATTGCCGAAACGCACCATGACGAAGCGTGTGCCCTCGCGCCGTTGCAGCGTCTGGCATACCATTTCCGCAAGCCGCTTGCTCGCGCCCATCACGCTCGTGGGGTTGACCGCTTTATCGGTCGATACGAAGACGAATTTCTCAACGCCGCAGGACACGGCGGCGTGCGCGATGACGTGGGTGCCTGCGACGTTGTTGAGCACCGCCTGCCAGGCGTTCTCGTTTTCCATGAGCGGCACGTGCTTGTAGGCCGCGGCATGGAAGATCACCGAGGGAGCGTGGGCGCGTATGACCTGCTCGACCCGCGCGGCGTCCTTCACGTCGCCCACGGCAGGCACCACCGGCAGCCGGGGGTGCCGCGCGGCGAACTCCTGTTCGATGGTGTACAGGGCAAACTCATTCTGCTCGAACAGCACCAGCCGCTGCGGGCTGAAGCGCGCAACCTGGCGGCACAGCTCCGCGCCGATCGAACCGCCGGCGCCCGTGATCATGACCACGCGGCCGGAGAGCCAGCCGCGCAGGCCGGCGGCGTCGAGCTCGACGGGATCGCGTCCCAGCAAGTCGTCGAGCTCCACGTGACGCACCTGCGAGACCGTGACGCGGCCGCTCACCAGGTCCTCGAACGAAGGCACCGTCAGCACCTTGATCCCGGCGCGGCTGCAGATTTCCACCACGCGTCGGCGCGCGGTGTGGGTCGCCTCCGGCATGGCGATGATCGCCTGCGAGAACCCCAGGCGGCTGCGCCAGCGCGGCAGCGCCTCGAGCCGGTCCAGCACGTTGACACCGTGCAGCTGCCTGCCGATCTTGGCCGCATCGTCGTCGAACACGCCCACGACGCTCCATTGCGTGCTGCGCGCGAGGTCCTTGATCAGGTTGACCGCCGCCTCCCCGGCGCCGAGCACGACCACCGGCTCGCGGTTCCCGGACATGAACCCGCCCGGCATCCCTTCCCGCCACGCGCGGTAGGCGATCCGGCTGCCCCCCATGATCATCATGAGCAGGATCGGGCTCATGATGAGTACCGAACGCGGCACGGAAGGCTGCAGCTGCAGCATGAGGAGCAGCGCCGGCGCAGCGACTGCTCCCAGGCCAACGGTGGCCAGGATGCGCCTCAGGTCGGGCAGGCTGGCGTAGCGCCAGATGCCGCGATAGAGGCCGAGGCCCCAGAACAAAACAGCGTGTACCAGGACCACCCACGGCAGGGTGTCCAGCGCGAGCCCGAGGTAGGGATCGGGAATCTCGAGGTTGAAGCGCAGCCAGAACGCGACCATCCAGGCGGCCACGCAGGCAGCCGCGTCATGGGCGAACGCGAGCCAGGTGCGCCAGTGGTTGGGGGCGCTCAGGCTCATGCCCGTCCTGCCGACTCGAAGCGGCGCCAGCCGCGCTCGATCACCGCGATCAGCGCCAGGTAGACGAGCGCCGCCGCCGCAAGCACGGCGGCCTGCATCGCGGCCGTGACCGACAGCGCCATCAGAGAGAGCGCGCCGCTTGCGAGCATCAGCGCGTACCCGGATAGCGCGGTCTTGCGGTGCCCCCAGCCCATCCGCACCAGCCGCTGGTAGTAATGGTCGTGGTGGGCCTGCCACACCTTTTCGCGCCGAGCGAGCCGGCGCACGAGCGTCACGCTCGCGTCCACGATGAACGGCGAGAACACGAGCAGCGGGAACCACCCGGCCCAGTCGCCCTGCAACCAGCCGATCAAGCCGAGGGCGGCCGCGAGGAAGCCGAGCGGCACCGATCCCGCATCGCCCATGAAGATGCGCGCCGGATGGAAATTGAAGACCAGGAACGCCGCGGCCGCCGCCGCGATGCTGAAATTGACCAGCGCAAACTCGGTGCTGCCGGCAAGCCAGGCCGCCGCCCCGTAGCAGGAGAAGCCGATCAGCGTCATGCCGCCCGCGAGCCCGTCCGAGCCGTCCATGAAATTGTACAAATTGGCCATCCAGGCGAGGGCCAGCGTCGCCATGACGATTACGAGCGGCCCGTGGTCGGGAAGCAGGACAATCGCCGCGAAGGATCCGGAGACGGCGAGATGAGCAGCCAGCCGCAAAATCGCCGGGATGCCGCGCGCGTCGTCGAGGAGGGAAACCAGCAGCAGCACGCCGAGGGCGATCCAGAGCGCGGCCGGGAGATTGGGCGCGATGATGCCGGCCGCGAGCAGTATCCCGGCATGCAGACCGAGCCCCCCGGTGCGGGGAATCGGCGAATCATGCAGCGAGCGGGGCGTGGGATGATCGAGGATCAGGGTTGAAAGCCAGCCCCTGGCGAGCCACCAGATGGTGAGCAACGCGGCAGCGAATGCCGTCAGCGGGGCCCACGAAGCGGGTTGCACAATACCATCGGCTTGAATGGCGCTTAGAGCCCCTAACATGATGAAACGCGCGTGCGTTGCGAGCCAAAATCGTGACTGCGCAGCGTGTGTTTCATCATGTTAGGGGCTCTTGTGCGCGCGACTGTGAATAATACCATCGGGCAGCCTCCGCCAGCCCTTGCGCGAGGCTGAAGCGCGGCCTGACGCCGAGCGCCTGCGCGAGCGCCCGCACGAGATCGGGCGTGGAGACATCTTCTCCATCGCTGACAAGGCAAGTGCGTCCCGCGGCGCATGGGGCGTCGATCGCCTTGACGATGGCGTCAACGAGATTGCCGACATAGATCAGGCTGCGGCGGTTCGTTATCGGCGCCAACGGTAGCGGCGTGGCGCGCGCGACGATGTCCATCAAGCGCAGGAAGTTGCCCTTCAAGCCCGGGCCGTAAACAAGGGGGGGCGCAGCACGGCCACCTCGAGACCGGTTTCAGCGGCGACGCGGGCAAGCGCCTGCTCCGTTTCCCATTTCGAGCGGCCGTAGGCGTCCTCGGGCCGCGGGGCATCGCGCTCGGTGAACGGCCGCTCAGTCGCTTCGCCGTTCACCTTGATGCTGCTCATGAATACCAGCCGGCGCACGCCGGCCCGTGCCGCCATTTGCGCCAGCCGCAACGCGCCATCGAGATTGACGCGCCGGTACTCGGCCGGCGGATCGGCGGCGTTTTCGCGCAGCGCAAGAGTGCGCGCCGCGAGGTGCACGACGCATTGCACGCCTTCGAGCGCGACGCGCCAGTCGGTTGCTCCGTCGATGTCGCCCACCGCGACGGCATCCGGAAGGCCGGGCTGGGCCGTGCGCGCCGCGCGCCTGGCCCGGCGGCCGGATACAGCAAGCGCCTCGCACAGCGCGCCGCCGACGAACCCGTCCGCCCCCGTCACCAGCACTGAGTTGTCGGAACTCATCGCGCTAACCGGCAAAAGCGTGGGTCGTGATTCGTGATTTGTGAGTCGTGGCCGATAACCGCTCAAGCATGTTTTTCAGCTTTTTCGAATCACGATTCACGAATCACAATTCACGGGTTTGAAGAGCGCGGCGATCTTATGGCGATCGGGTTCCCGCAGCACGCCTTTCTCCGTGATGAGCGCGCTGACCAGCT
>CAYYZZ010000077.1:7197-10654 GCA_964476235.1 uncultured Streptomycetaceae bacterium
TGGCGATCGGGTTCCCGCAGCACGCCTTTCTCCGTGATGAGCGCGCTGACCAGCTCCGCGGGCGTAACGTCGAAAGCGGGATTGCGCACCGCGACGCCGGCCGGCGCCCATTCGAGGCCGGCATAGCCCAGCACTTCCGCCGCACCGCGCTCCTCGATCGGGATGGCCTCCCCGCTTTCGATTCGCGGGTCGATGGTGGAAAGCGGCGCCGCGACGTAGAAGGGGATGCGATGCCGGCGCGCGAGCACGGCGATCATATAGGAGCCGATCTTGTTGGCGACATCGCCGTTGGCGGCTACCCGGTCGGCGCCGACGATGACCGCATCGATCTCGCCGCGGGCCATCAGGTGACCGGACATGCTGTCGGTGATCAGTGTCACCGGGATGCCATCCTGCGAGAGTTCCCACGCGGTCAACCGCGCGCCCTGCAGGAACGGGCGCGTTTCGCCCGCGATGACGGACACGCGCTTGCCCGCCGCCACCGCGGAGCGGATCACGCCGAGCGCGGTTCCGTGCCCGGCGGTCGCGAGCGCCCCGGCGTTGCAATGGGTCAGCACCCGCGCCCCGTCGTTGATCAGCGCCGCCCCGTGCGCGCCCATCGCCCGGTTCGTCGCAACGTCCTCGGATAATATGCGGTGCGCTTCCTCGAGCAGGCGCGCGGCGATGGCGGCGGACGGGGATTGCCTGGAAGCTTCCCAGATGGCCCGCATGCGTTCGAGCGCCCAGAACAGGTTGACTGCAGTCGGGCGGGAGGCGGCGAGCGCGTCGTAAGCGCGGCCCAGCCCGGCCGAGAACTCGGCTGGCGCCGCGTCCCTCAACCGGGCCGCCTCGAGCGCGTAGCCGTAGGCGGCGGCGCAGCCGATGGCGGGCGCGCCTCTCACGATCATGTCGCGGATGGCGCGTGCGGTCTCCTCCGCGCTCGCGCAAGAAAAGTATTCGACGCGTCCGGGCAGCCGCCGCTGGTCGATCAGCTCGAGGCGTCCCTCGCGCCAGCGCAGGGTCTCGACCCCCGAGGGACGAGGGATGAGCCCCGTTAGAGGCCGCGCCTCTAACGGGGTGAGGGATGAGGGATGAGGTGCTTCGCTCATGCTTCACCAGTCACGTCTTACCTGCTGACAATGCCGCGGTTGCGCAGCAGCATCAGGACCTTTTCCACGGATTCCTCGATGGAAAGCCTTGCCGTGTGCAGCACCAGCTCGGGATCGGCGGGCTCTTCGTACGGGGCCGAGACCCCGGTGAAGTCCTTGATCTTGCCTTCCCGGGCGCGCTGATAGTGCCCTTTTGAGTCACGCTCCTCGCAAATTTCTATCGGGCAGTGGCAGTAGATCTCCAGGAAATCGCCATGCAGCAGCAGTCCGCGAGCCCGCTCCCGGTCGCGGCGGAAAGGCGACACGAAAGCTGTCAGCACGATCGTGCCCGCCTCGACGAAGAGCTTGGTGAGTTCTCCAACTCGCCGGATGTTTTCCGCGCGGTCACTTTCAGAGAAGCCGAGATCGCCGCAGAGGCCATGCCGGACGTTGTCTCCATCGAGCACGAACGTACGGCACCGCATCTGGTGCAGCCGTTCCTCGGTCGCGTGTGCAATGGTGGACTTGCCGGAACTGGGCAACCCGGTAAACCAAAGAACGACGCCACGGTGCTCATGAAGCTTTTCTCTGCGCTCACGCGTGACGGTGGCGTGGTGCCAGATGACGTTGGGACTCGCTTGGCTCATGTTCAGGGGCGCGCTTTCAGATGACCCGGTCATTACCGCCGTCCACGGGCAGCTGGGCGCCGGTGGTCTTGGCGAAGAGCGTGCCGCACATTTCGGCGGCCAGTTCGGCAACGTCGCGGCTGGTCACATCGACTTTCAGCACGTTGCCCTTCTTGTACTGCTCCACGGAGACGCCGTAGTGGGCTGCGCGAGCGGCCAGCACTTCCTCGGTCCACGCCGCCGTGTCGAACACGGCGTTGGGGTGCAGCGTGTTGACGCGGATGCCGTCCGCGCCCCACTCGAGCGCGGCCACCCGCGCGAGCTGGGTGAGCGCCGCCTTCGACGCCGAGTAGGCGGCGGCGCCCGGACCCGGCGCCGGCACGTTCTTGGAGCCGACGATCACGACGCGCCCGCCGCGCGGGGCGAGCTTGAGCGGCGGATAGCACTCGCGCATGAGCGAGAAGTTGGCGTCGAGATTGACCTGCATGACGCGCCGCCACTCGTCCGAGCCGAGCGCGTCGATGCGCCGGCCGCCGGAGAAGATGCCGGCGTTGAGGATCAGCATGTCGAGCCCGCCGTAAGCGCGCGCGCCGGCTTCCAGCGCGGCGGCCACGGCTTTCTCCGATGTCACGTCGCAGGGAATGCCGAGAAAGTCCGCGCGGCTGCCCATCAGCCTCGCGACATCAGCATTGACGTCGAGACCGATCACCGCGGCGCCGCGCTTCAGCAGGGCCTCCA
Source organism: uncultured Streptomycetaceae bacterium (assembly GCA_964476235.1). Lineage (GTDB taxonomy): Bacteria > Pseudomonadota > Gammaproteobacteria > Burkholderiales > SG8-41 > SG8-41. The sequence continues at coordinate 9,629 of CAYYZZ010000077.1, forward strand.
CGCAGGCCTTGCCGATGCCCGAGGCCGCGCCGGTCACGAGCGCGACCTCGCCCGCAAACACCGGCGGTGTTCCCGCCTTCTTCAGCTTGGCCTGCTCGAGGTCCCAGTACTCGACGTCGAAGATGTCCCGTTCCGGCAGCGCCCGGTAGCCGCCGAGCGCCTGCGCCCGCAGGATCACGTCGATGGTGTGCGAATAGATGTCGTGCACGATGCGCGCGTCCTTCGCGGTGCGCGCGATGCAAGCCATGCCGAACTCGGGATCGAGAATCACCCGCGGTGCCGCATCCAGCATGGCCTTGGATTCCCTGGCCGACGGCGCGTGCCGGTTGAAGTAATCGCGGTAGGCGGCGGCGTAGGCCCCGACGTCCCGGCCGAGCATGGGGACGCGCTTGGTGCGAATCACGTGGTCCGGCGTCGCGGGGCCTTGCTGCGACAGCGCGGCAATGTCCTTGCTTCGCGCGAAATCGAGAAATTTCGGCCCGGAGTGGATGGCCAGAACGACTGGAAAGCCGGCGCAAGAAGATATTTCCCGGCGCAGGCGGGCGAGCTCGTGCCGTAATGTCTCCTGGGCCCCGTCGGGATTCGGTTGCGGCAGCTCCCATGCGCCATGACGCGCCAGGTAGTCCTCGGCGCGCGAGACCAGCGCGATCATGCGCTCGTAAGACTCTTTCGCGGTGCCGCCGAACGAGAAGATGCCGTGGTTGACCAGCACCATGCCAATGGTGTCCGCGCGCGCCTCGGCGGCGAACAGCCGCGCGCACTGCCGGGCGAGATCGAATCCCGGCATCACGTAAGGGACGATCACCGTGTCCTTTCCGAATATCTCCCGCGCTCGCCGCTCGCCGTCGGGCGTGTTGGTGACGGCCAGCAGCGCGTCGGCGTGCGTGTGGTCCACGTACTGGTAAGGCAGGATCGCGTGCAGGATCGCCTCGACCGAAGGCGCCGGCGCGCCCGCCCGGGTCACCTGGGTCGCGAGCTCGTTCATCATCTGGGGGTCGGACAGGGCCTCGAGGCGCGCCAGCTTCA
>CAYYZZ010000078.1:0-10624 GCA_964476235.1 uncultured Streptomycetaceae bacterium
CGGGCGGCGCCATTTTCTTGCCGCGCACCTCGACCCAGGCGTCCTTGTTGGGCGCCTCCACCATCTGGTACGGGACCACCTTCAGCGCCTTCTGCACTTCGGCGTCGGCGAAACGGCGGCCGATCAGCCGCTTGACCGCGTACAGCGTGTTCTTGGGATTGGTGACCGCCTGGCGCTTGGCCGGCGCTCCGGTCAGGATCTCGCCGTCTTCCATGTAGGCGACGATGGAGGGGGTGGTGCGTGCGCCCTCGGAGTTTTCGATCACTTTGGGCTGGCCGTTTTCCATGACGGCCACGCACGAATTGGTCGTTCCCAGGTCAATGCCGATAATTTTAGCCATGTTCTACCTCGTTGCTTTTCCTGAGAAATTTGTCATGTATTGGATATGGGGGTTAACCCCGGAGTTTCAACGGTCAGGCGCCCCTGCTCTTGGCCACGATAACCAGCGCGGGACGGATGACGCGGTCGTGGAGGAGGTGGCCCTTTTGCAGCACCTGGACCACGGTATTGGGCTCGGCATCGGATTCCATCGTGCTGATCGCCTGGTGGCGATGGGGATCGAATTTCTGGCCGGCCGGGTTGATCTCGGTGACGTTGAATTTATCGAATACGTTTTTCAGCTGCCTGAGGGTGAGCTCGACACCGCTTTTCATGCTGTCCACCGTTGCGTTTTCGACGGCGAGCGCGGCTTCGAGGCTGTCTTTCACGGCGAGCAGCTCCGCGGTGAATTTTTCCACCGCGAACTTGTGCGCGCTGGCGACGTCGGCTTGCGCGCGCTTGCGGATGTTGTCGGCTTCCGCCTTGGCGCGCAGCCACGCGTCGTGGTGCTCGGCCGCGGCGAGTTCCGCTTTCTTCAATTGCTCCTCGATGCTGTTCGCCCCAACGGCGGGTGCTTCGACCGGCTGCTGCTGCGTTGGAGATTCGGTAGACGCGGTCTCGGGTTGGATCGCGGTGACTTCGAGTGACTGGGTCATGCTGTTTTCCGTTAACGCATTGAATATTGGGCTCGATCGGGGCAATTCAAGGGGCTAATTTAAATCTATAAGTGATTGTTTATAAGATGTTTTGAACACTCCGGCCGCTAGCCTGCTCACCGCAGTGACCCATCGGTCGAGGCGGTAGGCGCGGCGGCGGACGAGTCTTTTTTGCCGCCGAGGATGAGGGTGCTACAGAGCCAGCTGATGACGCTGTAGACGATCGCGCCGAACACCGCCGGCCAGAAACCGGCGACAGCAAATCCTTCGATGAAGGACGCGACGAACCAGAAGAGCAGCCCGTTGATGACGAAGATGAAGAGTCCTAGTGTCACGATCGTGACGGGAAAGGTGAGCACGATCAGGATCGGGCGGATGATAGCGTTCACCAGTCCCAGCACGAGCGCGACGATCATCGCGGTGGTGAAGCCGTCGATCTTGATGGAGGTGAACAGGTAAGGCAGGGCAAGCAGCGACAGGGCGTTGATGATCCAGACGATCAGCACTCTCATGGTTTTTCTCCCGGTCGGGTTCCAACTGCTCGCTTCAACTTTTCGCCCCCATCGACAGCGCGCGCAGACGCGACATCTCGAGTGTCTCGTGCGTCGCGGCGTCGCCCCAGCCGACGAGGTTGGTCGTGACGATGTCGGTCAGCGCGTGGATCCAGTCGTTGCGCTCGTTGAGGCAGGGGATGAGATGGAAGTCGCGCCCGCCCGCGCTGAGAAAGGTGCCTTTCCCCTCGAGCGCGATCTCTTCGAGCGTTTCCAGGCAGTCGGAGACGAAGCCCGGGCAGATCACGTCGACGCGTCCGGCCTTCTGCTTCCCGAGTTCGGCGAGCACGTCCGCGGTATAGGGCTTGAGCCATTCCGCCCGGCCGAAGCGCGACTGGAAAGTGATGCGGTACTGCTCCGGTTTCAGCCCCAGCGCCTCGGCGAGCAGCCGCCCGGTTTTCTGGCACTCGCAATGGTAGGGATCTCCCTTGTCGAGCGTGGCGCGCGGCACGCCGTGAAAGCTGATCACCAGCACGTCCGGCCGCTGACTCTTCATCCAGTAGTCGCGCACGTTCTGCGCCAGGGCCGCGATGTAGCCCGGATGGTCGTGGAAGCTTCTGACCGTGCGCACCGCCGGCTGGTTGCGCATGTCCTGGAAGCAGAGGAAAGCCGCATCGAAGGCGGTCGCCGTGGCGCTGGCCGAGTACTGGGGGTAGAGCGGCACCAGCAGGACGCGGTCGCAGCGCAGCACTTTCATCTCCTGCAGCCTGTCCGGGATAGAGGGTTTCCCGTAACGCATCGCGTAATCCACGGTCAGCGGCAGCGGCTTGGCGCGCTCGTCGAGGTAGACGCGCAGCAACGTCGTCTGGCGCTCGGTGTGGACCCTCAGCGGGGAGCCTTCGCTCATCCATACCTGGGCGTAGCGCTGGGCCGAGGCCTTCGGGCGCGTGGTGAGCACGAACAGATTCAGGATCGGCCACCAGAGAATGCGCGGAATCTCGACCACGCGCGGGTCCGACAGGAATTCCTTGAGATAGGCGCGCACTGCCGCCGGCGTTGGCGCCTCCGGCGTGCCGAGCTGAATCAGGAGGACCCCGATGCGGGGCTGCGTGCCGTGCGCGAAGGGGGGTTCAGTGTTCAAGGTTCAGGGTTCCGGATTCGGTGAGGGCATCGCAGCGGGCAAAACTGAAAGTTGAACTCGGAACTCGGAACTTGGAACGTGGAACGCGAAATTCACCGCTGCGTGAGCAAGCTGCTCAACAGCTTGGCCGTGATGTCCACGATGGGGATGACGCGCTCGTAAGCCATGCGGGTCGGGCCGATCACGCCGACGGTGCCGACCACCTGGCCGTCCACCTTGTAGGGGGCGGTGATCACGCTGCACTCGTCGAGCGTTTCCACGCCCGACTCGCCGCCGATGAAGATCTGCACGCCCTGCGCGCGGCCCGAAATGTCGAGCAGTTGCATCAGCCCGGTCTTGCGGTCGAACAGTTCGAACAGCTTGCGCAGGTTCGCCATGTTGGAGGAGAGGTCCTGCGAGTCGAGCAGGTTGCTTTCGCCCGAGATCACCACTTCCTCGGCGGACTCGCTCGCGGCCCGGCTGCCGGCCTCCAGCGCCGCGGTCATGAGCCGCGTCATGTCGGCGGTCAGCTGCTTCAGCTCTTCGCGCACCCGGCGCCGGATCTCGTCGAAGGTGAGCCCCGTGTAATGCTGGTTGAGTATGTTCGCCGCCTCGGTCAACTCGGAGGGCGTGTACGATTTCTCGGTGGACAGGATGCGATTCTGCACGTCGCCCTCGAGCGTGACCAGGATCAGCAGGATGCGCGTGTCCGCGAGCTTGAGAAACTCGATGTGCCGGAAGCCGGCGCTGCGCCGGGGCGTCATCACCACGCCCGCGAAGTGGGTGAGATCGGACAGCAGTTGCGAGGCCGACGCGACCATTTTTTGCGTGTTCTCCGCGTGCAGCTGGCCTTCGAGCTGGTTGATCTCGACGGAGGCGAGCGGCTTGACCGTCAACAGGGTGTCCACGAACACGCGGTAGCCGCGCGTGGTCGGTATCCGTCCCGCCGAGGTGTGCGGGCTCGTGATGAAGCCCATCTCCTCCAGGTCGGCCATCACGTTGCGGATGCTGGCGGGAGAGAGGTCCAGCCCGGAGTATTTCGACAGCGCCCGGGAGCCGACCGGCTGGCCGTCGGCGATATAGCGCTCGACCAGCGTCTTCAGCAGGAGCTGGGCGCGCTCGTTCAAGGCGGGGGTTTCGGCGGGCATGGCCTATTCTACTAAAAACCGTGAGTCGTGAGTCGTGAGTCGTGAGTCGAAAAATCCCGCTCTCCCGGGGGCAAATGACCGATGGACGATTCACGAATCACGAATCACGAATCACGGGGTTTTGTGGTTTAATGCGGCATGAAATCGTCATTCCAAACCGTCGCGCTGATCGGCAAGTACAAGAGCCCGGAAATCGCCGGGCCGCTGCTCGAGCTCGGCCGTTTCCTGGAGAGCCGGCAGGTGAAGGTCCTGATCGACCGCCTGACGGCGTCTCAGGTGAAGCAGGCCAAGTATCCCGTTCTGGCGCTCGAGGAGATCGGCCAGCAGGCCGACCTCGCCATCGTCATCGGCGGGGATGGCACCATGCTCAACATTGCGCGCACGCTCGCGCCCCACGACGTGGCGCTGGTCGGCGTCAACCAGGGCCGCCTGGGTTTCCTGACCGACATCTCGGTGGAGAACATGATCGCGACCATCGGCGCGATCCTGGACGGAAAATTCGTCGCCGAAGAGCGCATGCTGCTGGAGGGGCAAGTCTACAGCGGCGCCAGGAACACGTTTGAATCGCTGGCCTTCAATGACGTGGTGGTGAGCAAGGGCGCGAAGGGCAACATGCTGGAGCTGGAGGTGCGCATCGACGGCCAGTTCATCTACAACCAGCGCGCCGACGGCCTGATCGTCGCCACGCCGACCGGCTCGACCGCCTACGCGTTGTCGTCCGGCGGGCCGATCGTGCACCCCTCGCTTTCGGTGATGGCGCTGGTGCCGGTCTCGCCCCATACGCTGTCCAACCGCCCGATCGTGGTGAGCAGCAGCTGCACGGTGGAAATCGTCGTGCGCGACAACCCGGAGCCGCGGGCGCATTTCGACAGCCACTCGCGGTGTGACCTGCGCGAGGGCGACCGCATCGTCGTGCGGCGCTACCCGCGCACGATCAATCTCCTGCATCCGGAGGGGCACAGCTACTACGGCATGCTGCGGGAGAAGCTCAACTGGAACAGAGAGTGAAGGACGTGAGTCGTGAATCGTGAATCGTGATTCGTAAATTCGTTCGGCTTCCAGGGCGATCAGGACTTATCGACTCACGACTCACGAATCACCAATCACGCTTTTCTCGATGCTGCGCAGCCTCTCCATACGCGACTTTGTCATAGTCGACCGGCTGGAGCTGGAGTTTTCTCCCGGCTTCACGGTGCTGACGGGGGAGACCGGCGCCGGGAAATCCATACTCATAGACGCGCTGGCCATGGTGCTCGGCGAGCGGGCGGAAGCCATCGTGGTCCGCAGCGGCGCCGAGCGCGCCGAGGTCAGCGCGGAATTCGAGTTGAATGACGGCAAGGAACTGGCCCGCTGGCTCGGGGAAAACGATCTTGCCGGAGACGACGGCGCGCTGCTGATGCGGCGCGTGATCGAGTCCTCGGGCCGGTCGCGCGGCTTCATCAACGGCCGCGCGGCCACGCTGGCTCAATTGCGCGAGGCCGGGGAATTCCTGGTGGACATCCACGGCCAGCACCAGCACCAGTCGCTGCTGCGGCCGGCGGCCCAGCGCGAACTGCTCGACGCCTACGGCGAGCTCTCGGATGCCGCCAGGAAGGTCGCCGGGCTTTATCGCGGGTGGCAACAGCGGCGCGACAGTCGCATGGCCCTCGAAAACAATGCCGCCGCCTTTGCCGCCGAGCGCGAGCAGCTCGAATGGCAGGCGCGCGAACTGGAGGCGCTCAAGTTCAGCGCGGACGAATGGCCGGAGCTGACGGCCGAGCATTCGCGGCTGGCCCATGCGGCCAGCCTGATCGAGGCCGCCCAGCTCGGCGTCGAGGCTGTCTCCGAAGGCGACAGCTCCAGCCTCGCGCAATTGAATGGGGTCCTGTCCAGGCTCGGCGGCCTGGTCGAGCATGATCCCCGCCTGAAGGAGACCGTCGAACTGCTCGAGTCGGCGAGAATCCAGCTGCAGGAGGCGGCGCACGCGCTGCGCCACTACGGGGAGCGCCTCGATCTCGATCCCCGGCGCCTGCAGGAGGCGGAGCGGCGGCTGGATGCCATACACAATGCCGCGCGCAAATATCGCGTTGAGCCGGAAGCCCTGCCGGCAAAGCTGGAGAATGCGAAGACACGGCTGCGGGAGATGGGCGAGGGCGGCGACGTGGAGGCGCTGCGCAAGCTGGAGGAAGAAGCGCACGCGGCGTGCCTGGCCGAGGCGAAGAAGCTCTCGGGCGGACGCGGAAAGGCGGCGAAAAAACTCTCGGACCAGGTCACCGAGGCGATGCAGACCCTCGCCATGCAGGGCGGCACGTTCGAAGTCGCGCTCAACGCGGCGCCGGAAGTCGCCGCACACGGCCTGGAGGCCGTCGAGTTTCTGGTTTCCGCCCACAAGGGTACGCCACCGCAACCGCTCGCCAAGGTGGCATCCGGCGGCGAGCTCTCGCGCCTCTCCCTCGCGGTGCAGACCGTGACCAACCGGGTTGCGCAGGTGCCGACGCTGATCTTCGACGAAGTGGACGCGGGCATCGGCGGGCGCGTGGCCGAGATCGTCGGCAAGATGCTCGGGCAGCTCGGCCGCAAGCACCAGGTCATGTGCATCACTCACCTGCCGCAGGTCGCGGCCACCGCCGATCAGCAATGGCAGGTGGCCAAGAGCACCGCAAACGGGAAAGTCCTCTCGAAGGTAACGGTGCTGGACAAGAGCCAGCGGGTGGAGGAAATCGCGCGCATGCTGGGCGGAGTCAAGATCACTGAGACCACGCGGAAGCACGCGGCGGAGATGCTGGGGGTTAAACATTAGCCGCCAAACTTGCCCCGGACTTGATCCGGGGACGCCAAGGCCGCTAAGAAGAACAAGAATAACACGCCGCCAAGCCTGCCCCGGACTCGATCCGGGGACGCCAAGGCGCCAAGAAGATCAATAATAAATACAGAGAAAGACAGAACGGAACCGCAGATACACGGAGATACACGCAGATAACACCAACAGAAACAGTCGAATCACGACTCACGAATCACGATTCACGCTTTTCGGATACTCAGGGGGAGATCGCCCATGTTCGATTCACGCAGGATTTTCGAATGCTTGTTCCTATTCATCGCGGCGGTGGCGCTGGCGCCCGCCGCGATGGCGCAGGAGTATCCGGCAAAACCCGTGACGTTCTTCGTGCCGTTCGCGGCGGGCAGCGCGACCGACACGCTTGCCCGGTCGCTGGGGCAGGGAGTCACCGCCGAAACCAGGCAGAACGTGGTCATCGACAACCGGCCGGGCGCGAGCGGCTTCATCGCAACCCAGGCGGTCGCCAAGGCGGCTCCTGATGGCTATGCCGTGCTCATCGCGACCAATACGACGCACGCCGCCAACGAGCATCTCTTCAAGAAGATCCCCTACGACCCGGTCAGGGACTTCGCGCCCGTCACCGCGCTCGCGCGCGGCGGACAGGTCATGGTGGTGAACCCGCGGGTGCCGGTGAAGACAGTCAAGGAATTCATTGCGCTCGCCAAGCGCCAGCCGGGGAAGCTGACGTTCGGCAGCGGGAGCTCCTCGAGCCGGGTCGCGAGCGAACTGTTTCAGCAGATGGCGGGCCTGCAGCTGGTCCACGTTCCCTACAAGAGCAATCCCATGGCCGTCACGGATCTCGTCGGCGGCCACATCGACATGATGATTACCGACGTCGTCACCGGGCTGCCGCAGGTGGAGGCCGGAAAGCTGCGCGCGCTGGGCGTGAGCAGCCCGAAGCGCCTGCCCAACGTGCCCGACCTGCCGACGATCGCCGAGGCCGGCGTGACGGGCTACGAGCTGACCTTCTGGTTCGCCGCCTATCTGCCTGCGAAAACGCCGCCGGCGGTCGTCGCGCGGCTGCGGGAATTGTTCATCAGTGCGGCCAGGGGGCCCGCGGCGCAGTCCTTCTTCAAGACCACCGGCATCGAGCCCTGGACCACGACCTCCGCCGAACTCGCCAGGTTCCAGGCGTCGGAGTCGGCCAAGTGGGCGAAGGTCATCAAGGCCGCCGGCATACAACCCGAGTGAAACACGCCGCCGAGCCTGCCCCGGACTCGATCCGGGGACGCCAAGGCCGCCAAGAAAAACGATAAATGGAACCGCAGATAAATACCGTTACAACCTGTGCTTCCGGGACCCGATCGATATGTCAGGTGCAGAGAATCAAGTTGCGCGGTCTCGGCCTTGTGGTGGTTGTAACGGTATAAACGCAGATAAACGCCGATAGAAATATCCAAACCGATAGGGGCGCGAAGGAATGAGCGGCATGAACGTCGTTTGCCCTCATCCCTCATCCCTCATCCCTTAAATGAGTCACTCGTCACCCGTCACTCGTCACTCATCAAGCGGTCCGCTCGCCGGTGTCCGGATCATCGACCTCACCACGGTGGTGATGGGGCCGTTCGCGACCCAGATCCTTGCCGACATGGGCGCGGACGTCGTCAAGGTCGAGTCGCCGGAGGGCGACGTGCTGCGCAACATCGCGCCCATGAGGCATTCCGGCATGGGGCACATCTTCCTGCACCACAATCGCAACAAACGCTCCATCGTGCTCGACCTCAAGCTGCCGGCCGGCCGCGAGGCGCTGCTGCGGCTCGTTCGCGGCGCGGACGTGCTGATCTACAACGTGCGCCCGCAGGCGATGGCGCGTCTCAAGCTTTCGTACGAGGACGTCGCCGCCGTTAACCCGCGCATCATCTACGTCGGCGCCTACGGCTACGGCGAAGGGGGGCGCTACGCCGGGCAACCGGCCTACGACGACCTGATCCAGGGCATGTCGGGCCTGCCGCATCTGATACACGAGGCCGGCGCGGACCGGCCGCGTTACGTGCCGACCGCGATCGCCGACCGCATCACCGGGCTTGCCGCCGTCAACGCCGTCACCAGCGCGCTCTACTGCCGGGAGCGGACCGGCAGGGGCCAGGCGGTCGAGGTGCCGATGTTCGAGACCCTCGCCCACATGGTGCTCGGCGATCACCTGTGCGGACGCACGTTCGATCCGCCGCTCACTCCCGCCCGCTACGAGCGGATGCTGGCGCCGCACCGCGTGCCGTACGCGACGAAAGACGGCTATGTCTGCGTGCTGATCTACAACGACAAGCAGTGGCGGAATTTCTTCGGCCTGATCGGCCGCGAGGAAATGTTCGATGCCGACCCGCGCTTCTCCAGCCAGGAGGCGCGCTCGCGCAACATCGCCGAGGTCTATGAGTTCGTGGCGGGGCAGATAGCAATGCGCGACAGCGCGGAATGGGTGCGGTTGCTGAACGGCGCCGATATCCCGGTGGCGCCGCTCAATTCGGTGGACGACGTCATCGACGACCCGCATCTCGCCGACGCCGGGTTCTTCGTGATGACCGAGCACCCGACCGAAGGGAAGCTCCGCCTGATGGCGCCGGCGGGCGCGTGGCCGCAGTTCCCGGCAGGCAAGCTGCGCCCGGCCCCGCGGCTCGGCGAGCACAGCATCGAGATACTGCGCGAGGCGGGATACGCCGAGGCCGAGATCGAGACGCTGATCGCAAGCCGCGTGACGGCGGCCCCGGGGAAAGCGTGATGAGGGATAGGGGATAAGGGATAAGGCTCTCGTGCGACCGCGCGGAATAAGCCCTATCTCCTATCCCTTATCCCGCCTTTATCAGAAATGAGGAGATTCCATGCTTGCAAACGCTGACGACGTGAAGGCTCTCGTTTTCGACGTTTTCGGCACGGTCGTGGACTGGCACGGTTCGGTCGCGCGCGAAGTGCGCGGGCTGGCGCGGGCCAAGGGGCTGCGCGTCAACGCGGTGAAGTTCGCCAAGGCCTGGCGCGCCGGCTACCGGCCGGCGATGGACCGCGTGCGGCGCGGCGAGGCGCCGTTCGAGAAGATCGACGTCATCCACCGGGCCATCCTGGAGGACGTGCTGAAGCAGTTCAAGGTCGCGACGCTGTCCGAGGAAGAGAAGGCGCACCTCAACCTGGTGTGGCACCGCCTGAAGCCCTGGCCCGATTCCGTGCGCGGCTTGAAGCGGCTCAAGTCGAAGTTGATCATTGCCACGCTCTCCAACGGCAACACCGGGCTGCTCGTGAACATGGCGAAGCACGGCGGGCTGCCGTGGGACTGCATTTTCTCTTCGGACACCTTCAACCATTTCAAGCCCGATCCCGAGATGTACCTCGGCGCGGCGGACAGGCTGAATTTGAGGCCGGAGGAAGTCATGATGGTCGCCGCCCACAAGGCCGATTTGCGCGCCGCGGCGCAGTGCGGGCTGAAGACTGCCTTCGTCAAACGCCCGCGCGAGCATGGAAGCGCCGGCACCCCCGACCTCGCGCCCGAGCCGGAATTCACCGTCAACGCCGGGAGCTTCCTCGACCTCGCTGATCAGCTTGGCTGCTAAGAGAAAAACCTCTCACCGCGGAGGACGCAGAGGACGCGGAGGAAAGCCAAGAGCAGCAATTAAACCGCCAAGACGCCGAGAGAAACGAGAATAAAAGCGGAACCACGAATGACGTGTAGTAGTCGCGACTTGATCTGACAGGCAGTGTCCGGTGACGACCCAAAGCGAGGAGGAGTCCATATACAGACACTCAGGGAGGACTGAACCCTGCAGACAGCGGTATCAGCACAGCTCATTCGCAAGGTGTACGAAGCCGATCCGCTCGCATGCCCCAAGTGCCGAAGTGTAAAAGCGGGCCGATGCGGGTGATCGCACTGATGGTGGCCATTTTGCCGTAACGGGCATTGCGGATCGAGCGGCCGGAGGAGCAAAATGCCCAAGCGCGCAAATCCTGCAAGCCCTGAATCGGCGCGCAGCCGCCGCAATTGGCGGGACGCGCGAGAACAGTGGGATCGAATTTCCTATCGGTCGATGCCGCACGCAAGGGAGCCGCAGACTCATGAGAGTACGTTTCTGGGGAACGAGGGGGTCGATCGCCAC
>CAYYZZ010000079.1:0-10539 GCA_964476235.1 uncultured Streptomycetaceae bacterium
ACCACCACCGTCGTGCGCATGGTCTGGCGCATGCAGGGCAAGGGCAATCTCGGCGCCGTGATGAAGGACATGATGGACAACGTGCAGGCGCCGAATGACCAGGAGGTCGCGGCGCTGACCGCTTACCTGCAAAAGCACGGGCAGAAGGAAATGGACCCGGAGCATCCCGCCCTGCGCACCATTTCGGGCCAGATGTTCAGCATCGCCTGCACGCAATGCCACGCCCTGCCCGACCCCCGGCGCCACACGCCGCGCGAATGGCCGGGCGTGGTCGAGCGCATGAAGCGCCACATGGCGTGGGCCAACACGGTGGTCGGGCCCGACTCGCTCAGGACCAACCCGGTGCTCGACACCGGCGAAATCGTGCGTTTTCTCCAGCGCCACGCCCGCCGGGAAGCCTCAAGCGAGAGGCCATAGCGGGACAAGCCAATCAACAGTCCAAATGGTATAAGGGGTTATTCCCCTATGCCGCCCTCTCTCCTTACAATCCGTCTTCCCCTCTGACTTCACTGACATCATGTTCAGATTCACGGGCTGGTTGATTGCTGCGGCGGCACTGTTCGCGCCGGCGCTAGCCGGTGCCGCCGAACCATACCCGGCGCGTCCCGTCCGGATAATCATCCCCAGCGGGGCGGGCGGGATCACCGATATACTCGGCCGCGTCATTGCGCCCAAGCTCACCGAAAACCTCGGCCAGCAGGTCGTCATCGACAATCGCCCGGGCGCAAGCGGCATTGTCGGCTCGCAGATCGTCGCGAAAGCGACGCCGGACGGGTACACGCTGCTCATGGTGTTTCCTTCCCACCCGGTGAACCAGAGCCTCCATCCCGACATTCCCTACGATACCGTCAAGGCATTCGCGCCCATTACGCTGGTGAGCGCGGTCTCGCCGGTGCTCATCGTGAACAGCCAGTTTCCCGCGCGGTCCGTGCAGGAGCTGATCGCCATAGCGAAGGAGAAGCCGGGACAGCTCAACCACGGGTCCGTCGGCGTCAGCAGCATGGGGCATCTCGGGGCGGAGCTGTTCCGCTTGATGACCGGCGTCAAAATAACGCTGGTGACTTACAAGGGCGCCCCGCAAGTATTGACCGCGCTGCTATCCGGAGAAATTCAGTTCTACCTGATCGGTTCGGCCGGCACGGTCGTGCCTCACGTGAAGGCGGGCCGGATCAGGGCGCTCGGCGTCGGCGCGAAACAGCGGATCGCCGTGCTGCCGGACGTGCCGCCGATCGCGGACGCCCTGCCCGGCTACGAGGCCCGCGGCTGGAACGGCATCCTCGCGCCCGCGGGCACGCCCAAGCCCGTCATCGACCGCCTGCACCGGGAAATCGTGAAGGTCGCCCGCTCGCCGGAGTTCGGCCAGGTGTTGACGGGCGAGGGCGCGACGGCCGTCGGCAATACCCCGGCTGAATTCGACGCCGTCATCCGCGCCGACGTCAAGAAATGGGCGAAGATCATCAAGGAAGCCGGCATCAAGGCGCAGTGACTCGAAGCGATCTAAAAAATACTCCCTCGCCCCGCGGCAGTGGGGAGAGGGTTGGGGTGAGGGGCAAGGAGACCGTCGATCTTCATGGGGAAAACGAATCCCGTGCGCAGCCCCCTCACCCTATCCCTCTCCCCCAACTGGGGGAGAGGGGATTTTTGAGATGGGTTCTCGTGACTGGTGACTCGTGACTGGATTGCTTTCGTTATTTTTCGTGCATCATTCATCGTTCATCGTTCATCATTAAGTCATGCCGTATCTCGACCTGCCGGACTGCAAACTGCACTACAAGATCGACGATCACACCGACGCCTGGACCAAACCGGACACCGTGCTGTTCGTGCACGGCTTCACCGAGAACACCGAGGCGTGGCGCGCCTGGGTGCCGCATGTCTCGCGCCGCTACCGCATGGTGCGCATCGACCAGCGCGGTTTCGGGCAGTCGGGGCCGGTGGCCAGGGATTACCCGCTCACGACCGAGCGCTACGTGGACGACCTGGCGCGCGTCATCCGCGAGGTGGCGGGCGGAAAGGCGCACGTGGTTGGCGGCAAGAGCGGCGGCATCAGCGTCATGATGCTCGCCGCGACGCGCCCCGAGTTCACGAAGACGATCACCGTGTCCTGCTCCCCCGTGACGCCGCCCAACGCCACGGGCTGGATCGAGGAAATGGAACGCAGCGGGGTGCGCAGCTGGGCGAAGCGGACCCAGCGCGAGCGCATGGGCAGCAAGATGCCGGAAGCCGGCATCGACTGGTGGTCCGACATGATGGGCGCGACGGCGCTCTCGACCGTGCACGCCTATATGCGCTGGGTCGGCGCGATCGACATCCGCCAGGATATCAAGCGCATCCAGTGTCCCACTCTTGTCATCGGCACCGACACCGCGCGCCGCGGCAAGTCGGTATTTGAAAGCTGGCAGAAGACGATCCCGAACTCCGAGCTGGTGATCCTGCCGATAGACGGCTACCATGCCGCCGGTTCGGATCCCGACGGCACCGCCCGCGTGACGCTCGATTTCATCGCGCGCCATTCCTCTTAGCCGCAAGGAAAAGCGTGATAGGTGATAGGTGATAGGTGATAGGTCTCATTAGGCCGGCACTGCCGGCCGTTCTTATCACTTATCACTTATCGGGCGCGGCTCAGCGATCGTCAAACACTTTTTTGACGTTGACGTGACCAGGGCTCAGCGTGGTTCGAACGGCTCTTACGATGGAGTCGAAAACTGCAAAACCAGTTTTGTAGAGGAGAAACATGGTGTTTTTGGTCCAACCCCGTACTTCAATGCCTTGCTTTGTCTCACCAAGGTGTTGGGCGATCGCTGAGCCTCAGGTGTTTGGCGATCGCTGAGCCCTGGCCACTTATCACTTATCACTTATCACTTATCACGCATTTGGAAGCCTCGGCACGTGTGCTAGCATCCGACCGACCCATCAGATACGGAGAAGCGCAAATGTCAGTCCGCATCGCCCACAACCTGAAACTCCTCGCGCAACACGACGCGGGCGGCGCGCCCAATCTCGGCGAAGGCATGGCCATGAAGATCAAGGACGGCCGGCGCTACCTGTACATCGCCCACGAGCACGGACCGGCTTGTTTCTCGATTTTCGACGTGACCGAGCCATCCGATCCGAAGCTGCTGTGGCAGCTGCCGCTGCCCCATAACAACGTCCGGGGCAATTCGCTCGCGATGCGCGGCGACATCCTGCTGATGGCCTATCAGGTGAACAAACCCGGGCTCAAGCCGGCGGGCTTCCAGATATTCGACATCTCCAGGCCGGCGGAGCCGCGGGAGATCGGCTTTTTCGACATGTCGGGCGGGCCCGATTCCCATGCCCATGGCGTTCATTACATCTCGTTCATGGACGGCCGCTACGCGCATATCACCACCGGCGCGCCGGACTTCGTGCCCAATCATCCCAAGGATCACCAGTTCTACATGATCGTGGACCTCGCGAACCCGACGAAGCCGACGGAGGTCGGCCGCTGGTGGATGCCGGGCCAGCGCAAGGGCGACAAGGACGAGCTGCCGCCGCGCCACGTCGCGCCCTGCTTCGACTTCGCGTACCGGCCGCACCACACCCTGTCCTACCCGGAGCGCCCGGACCGCGCCTATATCGGCTACATCGACGGCGGCATCGTGATCCTCGACATCGCGGACAAGGCCCGCCCGAAGCTCATCAGCCGCCTCGACTACCACCCGCCCTTCCCCGGCTTCACCCACACCGTGCTGCCGCTGTTCGACCGCAACCTGCTCGTCGTCACCGACGAGGCGACCGGGGACCACGGCCTTGACTGGCCCAAGCGTTACTGGATGGTGGACGTGCGCGTGGAATCGAACCCGGTGATGATCTCGAGCATGCCGACGCCGCAAGGCTTCGACGAACTGCACCGCATCGGCGGCCGCATCGGCGCCCACAACATCCACGAGAACGAGCCCGAGCCGGGCAGCGCCAAGCTCCAGAACACGGTGGCGACGACCTGGTTCAGCGCCGGTGTGCGCGTCTACGATATTTCCGACCCGTACCGGCCGGAAGAGATCGCCGCGTTCCTGCCGGAGACGCCCCTGGGCCAGCGCGGGTGCCGGATCAGCGACGTGTTCGTGGACGACCGCTCGATCATCTACGCCGCCGACCGCGCGTGCGGCGGCCTCTACGTGCTGGAATACATCGGCAAGCACCCGCTCAACTGAGCGCTTAGGCTCTAAGCTTAAGGTTCAAGGTTCAAGGTTCAAGGTCAGAGCAGGTTTGGTTTTCCTTGTTCCTTGAACCTTGGTCCTTGTTTCTGTGTTTTCTCGTTACTGCGCCCCGAGCTGGGCGGCCTTTGCCGCGTCGACGGCGCGTACCCAATCCTCGCGCGTCGATGTCCCGGCTGTGTGCGCATCCATCAGGGTAATGACCATGGCGAGCGTTTCCGAGTCAAGGGCGGCGACCTCCGCGAGTCTGAACTCGCCCTGCTGGTAGGTCAGCGCGGCCAGGATGCGGGTGAGCAGGCGGGATTGCGTGAACGCCGGGTTCTGCTCGATTTTCCTCACCGCCGCGCCCAGCGGATCCCCGACCGGAACGCGCGGACGAAAGCGCGCAACGCGCCGCAGTTCTTCCTCAAACCGGGCTGGCGACAGCAGCTCGGTCGCCCCGGTCGCAGGTCTCGACCCGCCGCCTTGCTCGCTCACGCCAGCAGCCTGTCGGGCTTAAGCATCCGACAGGCTGCTAAAAGCAAAACCGCCTGAGGATTCATCACACGCCGTAGCGGTTGGAAACCAGATTGCCGATGGCCAGGCATCCTGCAGCGCTTGCCAACGCGATGACCATCGAAAACAAGTTGAAGTCATTCGGGGTTTCCACGGCAGCGCCGAGCATCGGCGCAAGCACGTTCCCGCCGAAGAATCCCCCCACTACGCCGATGATGATCGAGATCACTATGCCCCGCTCTTCATTGACCTTCAGAATCGTATAGCCTATCCAGCCGAGTATGCCACCCGCCAGGACCCACATCGCTAGGTTCATTTTTCCTCACGAAGAAAGTTATGAGTCACGCCTTCTAGTTCCGTTCCAACTATCTCTCGCCAAGTGCAGGGGTCCTAACGATGCTTGATCTACGGCCTGCAGAGTTTCTTGTCGATAGGCAGAACAAGTTGGAACGGCACTAGGCATAGCAGCGCAACCTTTGCGAGAACTCCACCAGAGGGCGAATGCCGCTTGCCTCGGCGCGCTGGCACCAGTCCTGCAGCCGGCGCACCAGCTGTTCCTTGGATAATGGGGAGCGCTCCCACAGCGCCATGAGCTCGTGGCGCATGGTATGCATGGTTTGCAGTGCGTGTGCGTGCCGCTCCCCGGCGCCGATGCGCTACAACGATTTGGCGTACTTCGCCAGGACGTCATACCGATGGGTAATCACCGCCTGCAGGGTCTGCAGGTTCGGGATCAGCCTGGGGGCGGCGAAACGCGGGACCGGCGCGACGCGCTTGACCTTAGCGAGCCCCAGCGCTTCGAGTATGCGGATGTACATCCAGCCGATGTCGAACTCGTACCACTTGCTCGACAGTTTTGCCGATGTGATGAAGGCGTGATGATTGTTGTGCAGCTCCTCGCCGCCGATGAGGATGCCCCACGGCACGATGTTGGTGCTGGCGTCCTCGGTGGGCCAGTTGCGGTAGCCCCAGAAATGGCCAATCCCGTTGATCACGCCGGCCGCCCAGAACGGAATCCAGACGATCTGCGTCAGGTAAATCAGCGCCCCGGGCACGATGCCGAACAGGATGACGTCAGCCAGGCCCATCAGCGTCAGGCCAAGTTTCAGGTACCTGGAGTAAACATGACGCTCGAGCCAGTCGTCGGGGGTGCCGTGACCATAGCGAGAGAGGGTCGCGCGGTTGCGAGCCTCTTTGACGTACAGGATGACCCCGCCCCACAGCACCCGGTTGATGCCCACCACCTGCGGGCTGTGCGGATCCTCCGGGGTCTCGACCTTGGCGTGGTGCTTGCGGTGGATCGCGGCCCACTCCCTCGTCACCATGCCCGTCGTCAGCCACAGCCACAGCCGGAAGAAATGACTGACGGCCGGATGCAGGTCGAGCGCGCGGTGCGCCTGATGGCGGTGCAGGAACACCGTGACCGCGACGATGGTGATGTGGGTCAGGACGATGGCTGCGATGACGCAGCCCCACCAGGGGAGGTCCAGTACGCCGGAAAAAAATAACCAGTCCATTACCAGTCTTCAACTAATATGAATCGTGGGTCGTGAAAGATAAGTTGGCAGTTGGCAGCCGTCAGTTGGCAGTCACTGCAAACTGCCCACTGCAAACTGCAAAATTCTCATCCCTCCGCCCTCATCCCTGGTCGCGCCTCACCGACCGCCGGCCCGGCCCATCGTCCTGCGGCCCTTATTCCTGGCCGGATTCCGTGGCGCGTTCTGCCACGACTTCTGCCGCGACACCCGCCGCAGCCCGGCGGGGTCCGCGTTCCTGGGGGCAGGACCCTGGACCTTGATAACGGCCAATCTCTTCACCCGCTCGACCTCGATCATCACGGCGTCAACGTTCGCCGGATGCCCGGTGCCCGCGCCGCGCAACTGCAAGGCTTCCTTCTCGCGGTCAAGAAGCTCGTGCAACTTGCGGAGCGCCGAGCTGCATGACGCCGCAAGCCCGGCTTCTTTCTCCGTTTCCCGCCGCTTCATTTCGATGCCGGCAATCGCGTCGATCACCTCATAGGATGCGGATGCCGTTTCCGAAGGATCCGCTCCGGACATTGCATTTCTCAATTAGCGTGCCGCCTTTTCCTGGATCTTTTCTCCGCCCCGTTCGATGTCCTGCCCAAGGCCTTGCATGGTGTTACAGCCCGCGATCGCGCCCAACATGCCCAACAACATCAGTGTCGCCAAGATTCTTTGAAACATGATGTATCTCCTGTACTGGTATGAAAGGTTAAGTATCCTTTACTTCGTTTAAGTGAGTCGGATGTCAGGCGTTCGACTGGATCACGCCGTTGATGACTTTGACCCGGTCGCCGGTCCGCCACGCCGGCGCGTTCGCTTCGTTGATCACGCGGCTCGACCCGTCCTCAAAGCGGACGGTGATGTCATAGCTCTTGCCCGATTTCACCCGTTTTTCGATCTCGTGGCCGGCCACCGCTCCACCCACCGCACCGGCCACGGTCGCGATGTCCTTGCCGCGCCCGCCGCCGACCTGGTGGCCGAGAAGGCCACCCACGACCGCCCCGCCGACTGCGCCGAGGCCGGATCCTTCGCCGCGCGCCTCGATCTCCCGGATCGACTCGATCACGCCGCATTCGGCGCACCGCGCTTTGGCGACCTGTGCTTGGGCCCGTGCTTGGTCCCGTGCTTCGGCCCGTGCTTCGGCCCGTGCTTCGGCCCGTGCTTGGTCCCGTGCTTGGTCCCGTGCTTGGGCCTTTGCCGGAGCCGCAGCGGGCTTCGCCGGCGTCGCCGGCTGCTCGGCGAGGGCAATCTTCTCGCTGGGGCTGCTGGTTGAGGTCGGGATCCAACCCATGATGGCCGCAATACCGACGGCGCTGAACACGGTCACCGCGATGCCCGCGATCCAGAACAGCGTGTGGGGGGATTTGTTGACTTGCGTTTCCATATTATTTCCTTTCGGGCGTGCTGCCCCAAGTGATGCTCATGGCGATGCCACGGTTACAAGAGGGGGTTCCGCGGCATGAAAATTTCAACCCCGGTTGAAACCGGGTGAGCCCCGTTGCGGAGTAGCCGGTTGTGGGGACCATCCGTCGTTACTGCCATTGTCCCCTTCGCGGCCGGAATGCTCTGTTCGCCAGCGCACATAGGGCAAATTTGCCGACATTGCCCCGGTTATCAGCGTCCAAGCAGTTCGCCGGCGGGCTTGAGCGACTCGACGCGATCGCAGATCGCTTTGGCGATGGCAACCAGCGGCGCACCGAGCAGCAGGCCCCACACTCCCCACAACCACCCAAAAAACAGCAAAGCAATGAACAACACTGCGGTGTTCACGCGTGCGAACCGGCTTTGCAGCCAGGTCATGAACACGAACCCGATGGTGCCTGCTATCAGGAGGGACACGACCGCGACGGCAAGCGCAGGTAACAGCGACCCGAACTGCAAAAAAGCGGCCACGCCGCTGGCGAGCGCGATCACTGCCGGCCCCAGGTAAGGAACGAAGTGCAGCAGGCCGGCGGCGACGCCCCATAGGGCTGCCTGCTCCATTCCAAGCACCTCGAACGCAAGCCAGGTCACTAAGGCCAGCAGGGAATTCGACACGAGCATGGCGAACAGATAGCGCTGGACCTGCGCGTCGATCTCCTCGAGTATCCGCACGGCATCCTTCTTGCGCGATAGCGACGGCCCGACAAAGCCTACCAGCTTGCGCCGGAAGTGCCCGCCCGAGGCGAGCAGGAAATAAGTGAGCAAGACCACGATCGGTGTCTGCGCGGCGACCGTAAACAGCAGCGCGGATTGCGCGAGCGCGTAGTTACGCAACCAGGCGGTGGGCTCGGACATCTCGACCTCGGTCACGCGCGCTCCCGGCTTCGCGCCTGCGTCAGTGGCAGCCCCCTGGATCTCGCTGGCGGCTTCCTGCATGTTCTGCAGCGCGGTCGGGCCGCTCTCGCGCGCGGCGCTCAAGTTCTGCCGCATCTTGCGCGCGGCCTCGGGAAGCTTTTCGATCACCGCCGCGGCATCGTCGCTCAACGAGAATGCGACCCAGGACGAGCTGCCGACCAGCGCGGCCAGCACCAGTGCCGCCGCCGCGGGACGCGGTACGCGAATCGCCTTGAGCCACTCCACCACCGGGCTCAACGCGTAGCTGGCGAGGATTCCGAGCAGCAATGGGACGAAAAAGGCGCGCGCCAGATACAGCGCGGCGACAAGCGCGATGACCGCCAGTACGCCGACCGCCACGTTCATGCGCGAGTAGCGGGTCGCGCGGACTACGACCGGCGCGGAATCGACGGCCGGGGCAGATGCCTGGGACACGACCTCGGGGTCGCCTTCGCTACGGGGCGAAGCCACGGTCCCTGCGCCAAGCAGTGCAGAATTCATCGGTTCGACGGGTTCGCGCCGTCGATGACGATCACCCGTTCCCCGGGCCGCCAACTCGCCGGGCTCGACAGGTTGATCACGCGGCTCGATCGATCGGCCTGGCGGATGGTAATTTTGTAGCACCTGGCCGATGTCACTCGTAGCTCGTCCTGGTTGCGGACCACCGCCCCGCCTGATGCGTCGAGACCGGCGCCTTCGTCGCTCGCGTCGATTTCCCGCGTGGACACGATCACGCGACGGCATCCGGGTTGCCCCCGGCGTCGAGGGTGATAGTGAATCCTACTCCAACCCCAATCGGGTGCGGCAGGAATCGATGCTTTGGATCCGCTTCCGTACTTGTCCATCGGCTTACCCTTCTTTCAAATTAGGCCGACGGCGTAGAAGCCGTCTGTCGGTAAACGATTATTCCACAAAAAAGGCCGTCTCGCGACGGCCTTCCTGCCCTGCTTCAGTCTGTCTTACGGGGCAGGTTGTACCACCGTATTGGCATCAAGAGTGACCGCGGTCTGTGCCAGCAATCTGCCGTTCGCCGATGCGCCGGTCTGCAGCGTGATCGCTTTTGCAGCCAGTATTATTCCCTCAAAGTTCGCGGTCGTTCCAATGGCCACACCAGTACCACCGCCGACCTGCCAGAAGATGTTCTTGGCCAGTGCGCCGCCTGCCAGGATCACTTTTTTACCGTCGGCCACGGTGAGATCTTGCGCTATCTGGAAGATCCAAACATCGTTTGGGCCACCCGAGAGCGTGACATCCGTCGGGATTAAAACACCGGTACTCCATTTGTAAACGGCAGGGGGGAGGGTCATCCCGCCGATATTTCCGGCGCCCAGCTCGGTGCTATCGGGTGCTCGTCCGGCGGCGTTGGTGTACGCAGTTAGCATATTGGTTACAGCCGTGGTCAGGTTGGCAGGCGTTGGACACCCAAGAGTGTTGTAGTCGGCTGCGTAGACCTTTCCGGTCACCAGACTTGCTGGAGTTGTCGTCGAAAAACACTCCGTGACATCCAGTGTCAATGAAAATCCGGTTATGAAACTCGCGGCGGCTGGACTGATTCCAAGATCTCCAGTCACTGCGGTGACTCCAGTGGTTGAGATTTTTGTTTTTGCCAGAATCACATAATCGCCGGCCATTCCAAGGACTACTGGTGCTGGGCCTCGGCCAGGGGCTCCTGCTGGGTCTGTTGTGCCCGCGCCCGTGCCTGCGCCGGGAGCTGTAGGCGAGGCTGCGCCCGAGTCTGTGCCGTACCCACCGCCTCCTCCACCGCCGCCGCATCCGGCCAGCATGGCGGACAGCAGCAATGTCATGAACCAGCCGCGAGTTGTTGCGGAACCCCGTTTGCAGTTACTCATTTTCGTCTCCATGTAAATTTCCCCCGTAAGTCGTCAGTGCATTTATAGCCCTTTCGCCCAACGCCCACTGTGCGCTGCCGTACACAAGGCGACAAACCCGTAAGTCGTCAGTGCATTCATAGCCCTTTCGCCCAACGCCCTCTGTGTGCTGCAGTACACAAGGCGCCAAAAAGAAAAAGG
>CAYYZZ010000080.1:0-10358 GCA_964476235.1 uncultured Streptomycetaceae bacterium
CCTGCGCCTGGCCGCCGAGTTTCCCTTCCGTGCCCACCTCGCGCGCCACCCGCGACACTTCCGAGGCAAACGCATTGAGCTGGTCCACCATCGTGTTGACCGTGCTTTTCAGCTCCAGGATTTCGCCCTTCACGTCCACCGTGATCTTCTTCGAGAGGTCGCCCTTCGCCACCGCGGTAGTCACCTCCGCGATGCCGCGCACCTGGTTGGTGAGGTTCGCCGCCATCGAGTTCACGTTAACGGTCAGGTCCTTCCACGTACCCGCGACGCCCGGCACCTGTGCTTGGCCACCGAGCTTCCCTTCCGTGCCCACCTCGCGCGCCACCCGCGACACTTCCGAGGCAAACGCATTGAGCTGGTCCACCATCGTGTTGACCGTGCTTTTCAGCTCCAGGATTTCGCCCTTCACGTCCACCGTGATCTTCTTCGAGAGGTCGCCCTTCGCCACCGCGGTGGTCACCTCCGCGATGTTGCGCACCTGGCCGGTGAGGTTCGCCGCCATGGCGTTCACGTTCTCGGTGAGGTCCTTCCAGGTGCCGCCCACGCCCGCTACCTGCGCCTGGCCGCCGAGTTTCCCTTCCGTGCCCACCTCGCGCGCCACCCGCGATACTTCCGCCGCAAACGCGCCGAGCTGACCCACCATGGTGTTCACGATTTTTCCGATCCGCAGGAACTCGCCGCGCAGCGGCCTGCCGTCGATCTCGAGCAGCATGGTCTGCGCAAGATCGCCCTTCGCCACCGACTCGATCACGCGCGCGACTTCGGCCGTCGGTTGCACCAGATCCCCGATCAGCGTGTTCACCGATTCGACGTAACCCGACCAGGACCCGCTCGCGGCCGGTAGCTTCACCCGCTGGCCGATCTGTCCTTCCTTGCCCACCACGTCCCGGATGCGCGCGAATTCCTCCGCAATCGATTCGTTCATTTCGACGGTGTCGTTGAACACCTCCGCGATTTCACCGTCGACCCCCACGAGGTCCAGGGGCAGGCGCACGGAAAAATCCCCGTTCCTGAATGCGCGCAGCGCTTTCAGCAGCGCCCTGCGGTCCAGGGTCTCAGGAGAAAATTGGAGGTTGGTCATGTTCCACTCCCCGCAAAAAAAGTGCAGCATCCTCACTTGACTGACACCGGCCCTGTCTCACGGCAGCTCCAAATCTCCGGTCGAATCCGGGCGTGCCCGGTCATGGCCGCCGAAACATCGACCGTTACCGGGGCGTGCTTGATGATCGGGCGCCCGTTACGCGGGCCGGCCGGCCACGATGACCGGCCCGGGAAATATTCTAGTTATCATTTCGCGGGCCGACCACCATGGCAGTGGATCCGCCCGGAAATCCGGCGCAGCCGTTGCTCCGCCCGAACGTATCAATCAGGCCCCGAAAGAACCGGTGGCCATGCTTCTAAGCAGGCCCACCACCTCTTGAAATTCGGTGGACTTGTCGAAGAAGAAGTCGGCTCCCAGATCCACGCATTTCTTCCGGTTCTCGGGATACGGGTAGTTGGACAGCAGGATCACCTTGCGAGCGGGTTTCAATTGCTTGAGTTTCTGCACCAGGTCGGCACCGCTTCCCGAGGGCATCCGGATGTCCAGTATGCCGACGTCAGGTTTCAGTTTTTCCACGAGTTCCTTCGCTGCCGGTACATCGTCGGCCTGTCCCACAACCTCGATGCCATCCAGCGCGCTCAGCAGGCGCACCAGCCGTTGCCGGATGACGACAGAGTCATCAACGATCACTATCCTCATGTTCCCCGCGTTTCACTATTGTGAAATTGTGAACGTTCATATGATAGTGGCCCGGAGACCCGGGCCACTATCACGAATCCCTGATCTTGCTGTGGCTGTTCAGTGACTTAATGTAGCGGTTCGACTACAAACCGCAGTGCGGCGGCGCGGGCGGCGCATATGCCCGGCGGGGGATCGGCGAGGGCTGTCCTACTCCATGAGCTGGTGCTTGATGGCGTAACGGACCAGCTCGGCGTTGCTCGTCAATTGCAGCTTCTTGAGGATGCGCGAGCGATAGGTGCTGATCGTGCTCGCGCTGAGAAACATTTCTTTGGCGATCTGCTTGACCGGCTTTCCCGAGGCGAGCAGCCACATCACGCGGTACTCGCGGTCGGAGAGTTCCTCATGCAAGGGTTTCTGGGCATCTGGCCCCAGCTCGAAAGCCATTTTCTCGGCGAGGGAGGGGCTAACGTACTTGCCTCCGCCCGCGACCTTGCGGATGGCGTGCGCCAGTTCCTCGCACGCGCTGGCCTTGTTCAGGTAGCCGGCGGCGCCCGCTTTCAGGACCCGCGTCGCATGCACCTCCTCCGGATACATGCTGAGGATGAGGACCGGACGGTTGGGGTGCTCGCGCTTGATCTCCTTCAGCAGTTCCAGCCCGCTTTTGCCCGGCATGGAATAGTCCACGACGGCGACATCCCAATCGAGCTTGCGTGCCATCTCCAGCGCCTCGTTGCCGTTTTTCGCTTCGCCGACGACTGACAGGTTCGACTCCGACGCCAGGATCTGCTTCAACCCGTGCCGGACCACCGGATGGTCGTCCGCGATCAGGACCCGCATGCCATACCTCCCTGAGAATTCAGCCGCCGGGCAGCCATGGCCCGCGGGCGCGGCATCGCCGCGCGCCCATAGTCTAGTCTAATTCGGGCGCAGAGGTATTGACACGGTCGCGCGGGTACCCTGCCCGCGCGACCCCGTGATCGCGATGTTGCCGCCGAAAAGAGAAGCGCGTTCCCGCATTCCGAGCAGACCGAGCGATTTCGAGCCGTCGAGCTCGGCCTTGGATATGCCTTTGCCGTTGTCCTGCACTTCCAGCACGAGTTTGCTGTCGTCCAGCCGGACCACAATATCGACCCGGGTCGCGCCCGCGTGGCGCACGATATTCGTCAACAGCTCCTGGAAGATCCGGAATGTCGCCGTCGACCGCTCATGATCCAGGCCCGCGCTATCCGCAGGCACGGTCACCTTGCAGCGGATTCCAGTGCGCTTCTGAAAATCCCGCGCCTGCCAGCCGATCGCGGCGGCAAGGCCTACTTCGTCCAGCACCTCCGGCCGCAGCCCGGATGAAATCCGCCGCACCGAATGGATCGTGTCGTCGATCAGGCGGAAAATGGACTTGCTCTTGCTGATCAGCGGCTTTTTGTCCTTGGGTAGCCGGCTCGTGAGCCAGGTTAGGTCCATCTTCAACCCGGTGAGGGACTGCCCCAGCTCGTCGTGGATCTCGCGCGCGATGCGCGTGCGCTCCTCCTCCCGCACCGACTCCATGCGAGCGGCAAGCGCGCGCAGGTTCTCCTGCGATTCCCGCAACCGCTTTTCCACCTCCTTGCGCTCCGCGATCTCCGCGGCGAGCACCGCGTTCTTTTTGTAGAGCTCGACGAACACCGAGACCTTGGACTTCAAGGCCTCGGGCACCAGCGGCTTGATGATGTAGTCAACGGCACCCGCCTCGTAACCGCGGAACATGGAAGGCGGGTCCTCGTAGGCACCGGTAAGAAAAATGATCGGGGTGTGGCGTGAATGCTGCCGCTGCCGGATCAGTCGGGCGGTTTCGAAGCCGTCGACGCCGGGCATGCGCGCATCGAGCAGGATGACCGCGAAATCGTCCTTCAGGACGCAGCGCAAGGCCTGTTCTCCCGAGTCCGCCAGCACAACGTTCAACCCCGGGCCCCGCAAGAGTTCCTGCAAGGCCGTGAGATTTTTCCGTTCGTCATCCACGATCAGGATGTTTGCGTCCGGCGAAGCCGACATCGCGCTCCCCACCTGTTTTGACCTCTCATTATGGCCGCAGCCGATAGCGGCACAAGCATCCTCTTTCCGGGCTTAACCAGTCCCCAAGCTTGCGTCAGCCGCAATGTTAATCCAAGGCGGGCGCGCCGCGGCTGCAGCCGTCAAGCGTGCGGCGACCGCCAAGTGACGCCTGTCCAGTGAGTGTGCCTTGGCTCACACCCCCGGTCTCCGCGCTAACTGTCGTGGATATCCGAGTTGCGAGTACTATGGCCCGTCGCCGCGCCCAGTACGCCGATGAGCGCCTGCATGCCGTCCGCTAGCAACCTGGCTTGCTCGCTATCAACCGCGTCCGTGTGCAACAGCGCAATCATCTCGTCCGTGGGCAAGGCGCCATAGTTGGTCTGAAAATGCCCGATATTGAGCGCGAGCAGGCGCGTGCAGCGGGCCAATTCCTCGATCATGCGTGATTGCATTTATCTATTCTCTCGT
This sequence comes from uncultured Streptomycetaceae bacterium, assembly GCA_964476235.1. GTDB lineage: Bacteria > Pseudomonadota > Gammaproteobacteria > Burkholderiales > SG8-41 > SG8-41. The sequence goes on from CAYYZZ010000080.1 coordinate 4,217, forward strand.
ATCAGGCCCGAACAGTCGGACAATACTGGGAAAGAATCATGGGGCCGGTGGGCGATATTCCGAACTGGCGCGACGTTCCCGCCCGCGCCGCTCATGCGGCTGGCCGCGGCGCTCCTGCAGTTGGCGCCGCTCTTTCTGGTGACGCCGGTCTTGCCGCCAATGCTGGTCCTTAAACCAATCGAACGCCGTCACCCGGTCCCGAAAGCTCCGGACATTCAACCCCTGCTGCTGCGCCATGAGCGCGAGGTATTCGTGGGATATGCAGAGGTCCCGGCTGTCGCCCAGCAGGGCGATCTTGCATGACGGGCCGCTGGAAAGTTCTTTGAAGCAGTCGAACAGCCCCAGCCGTTCGATGTGGAATAGCGGCGTCGACGCACGAACGTCGAGGAGAAAGAGCGAGCGTTGGTAAGTCCTGTTTTCCGAAGCGACGGCGCGAAGAAACTCCCGCATTTCCTCGGCCGTCTCCCGGCCGATCAACCGCGCGACAAGACAGGCGGATTCTGGGGTGATGCTGTACTTCATTACGCTCCATGGCTCCTGGCGGGATGCTACCGCCCGTGTTCGGTACGGCGTACTCGAGAAACCTGCATTCCTTCCCGGCTATCCAGCCTGGAACGCCGGTCCTCGATCTGTATGCGTCACGGTCATCAATGAGTCAGGTTTGCACCTTGTCTCCCTGAACCACGCGATTACGGCCCGCCTGCTTGGCCTGATAGAGGGCAGCGTCCGCGGCCGGCAACACCGCGCGCCAACTCTCGCCGTGATCGGGCAGCAACGCGATGCCGATAGACAGCGTGACGGGCCCAATCTGGCGGCTTTCATGCTCGACTTTGAGTTCCTGCACGCCGACGCGAAGCGCTTCGGCGCGTTCCCAGACGGCGCGCGCCGAAGCATTCGTCATGACCAGCACGAACTCCTCGCCGCCGTAGCGGCACAGGATATCTTCGCCCCGCGTCAGCGACAGCAAGTACTGGCCCACCGCGTGCAGCACCGCGTCGCCTGCCACATGGCCGAAGGTGTCGTTGCACTGCTTGAAGTGGTCGATGTCGATCATCATCACGCCGATCGGCCGCCCGCTGCGCGTGGCGCGGCTCATCTCCCGGTCGAGCGACTCCTCCAGGTAGCGGCGGTTGTACAGTCCCGTGAGCGCGTCGCGCACGGCCTCGTCATGCAGGCGGAGGTTCGCCTCCGTCAGCTCCTTCTCCGCCCATATCCGCTTCGTCACCTCCTGCTCCAGCGCGGACCTAGCAGCCATGAGTTGCGCGGCGTATTCGGAGAGGCGCCGCTCCAGCTGCGCATTGAAATTTTCCAGCTCCGTCACCCTCTGTCGCAGCCTGAAGTCCAGGGAATGCAGGCGGGCACCGCTGGCAACCGCGGCGGAATGCGGCTTCGCCGGCTGGGGTGACGGCGCGGAAAGATCGACGCGGACATAGCCCGATTCAGGAGTAATCTCGTACTTCATGTCGCGCATGGCGCCTGGGATTTATCCATAGTTCGCGCGTCACGACCGGATTGTCCGCGATCAGGCCCAGCGTGTGCTGCGGCCACGACACTTCAGGCCGTTGGTGGCGCGTGACGTCAATGGTAGCGACCCGGGCTTTCGCCTGCCATCACGAAATGGCGATTTTCCTGTAGCGCGATGACGAATACGCGTAGCCGTTAAGCGATAGGACCGGCTTCACCGAAATACCATGCCAAAATCCCAGCCACTTTCACATGCACGAAACCCAGCACTGGCGCGGTTTCCGGCCGCATTGACACCCCAAAATCACCCACACTACTTTCACGATGAGCCTAAAATGAATCCCCTCTCCTCCGCTTGCGGAGAAGAGCGCAGGGTGAGGGGAAACTAGAAGTATCATTCTGTAACGGGCTCCAAAAGAAAAAACCTTTGTGTCCTTAGTGTCCTTTGTGGTTCAAGAATTTCAACATTGAGCAAACGCATGTCGACGCACACCCCCAATACCCGCCCGAAACCAGACAAAGTCCTGACGGACATCGCCGACTACGTTACCAGCTTCTCCGTCAACAGCAAGGCAGCCTACAACACGGCGCGGCTGTGCCTGATGGACACGCTCGGCTGCGGGTTGGAAGCGCTGGAGTATCCCGCCTGCACCAAGCTTCTCGGCCCTATCGTTGCCGGAACCGTGGTACCGAACGGCGCGAAAGTACCCGGCACGGCGTTCCAGCTCGACCCGGTGGCCGCCGCGTTCAACATCGGCACGATGATCCGCTGGCTTGACTTCAACGACGTTTGGGTCGCCGCCGAATGGGGTCACCCTTCCGACAATCTGGGCGGGATCCTTGCCACCGCCGACTGGCTTTCGCGCACCCGCCTCGCTGAGGGCAGAAAGCCGCTCCTCATGCGCGACGTGCTCACCGCCATGATCAAGGCGCACGAGATCCAGGGCGTGATCGCGCTCGAGAACGGCTTCAACCGCGTCGGGCTCGACCACGTGGTGCTGGTGAAGGTCGCCTCCACCGCGGTCGTGACGCACATGTTGGACGGCACGCACGAGGAAATTGTCAACGCCGTCTCCAACGCCTGGATAGACGGGCAGTCGCTGCGCACCTACCGCCACTCGCCCAACACCGGCTCGCGCAAGTCGTGGGCAGCGGGCGACGCGACCAGTCGCGCGGTGCGGCTCGCGCTGCTCACGCTCAAGGGCGAGATGGGATATCCCTCCGCCCTCAGCACGAAGACCTGGGGCTTCTACGACGCACTGTTCCGCGGCAGACCATTCCGTATCAAGCAGCCATACGGCTCGTACGTCATGGAGAATATCGTCTTCAAGATCTCCTTTCCCGCGGAATACCACGCCCAAACCGCGGTCGAAGCCGCGATCCAGCTGCACCCGAAGGTCAGAGACCGGCTGGACGACATCAAAAGAATCGTGATCACGACCCACGAGTCGGCGCTCCGCATCATCGACAAGAAGGGGCCGCTGCACAATCCCGCCGACCGCGACCACTGCATCCAATACATGACCGCGATCGGCCTCATCAAGGGCAATCTAACCGCCGCCGATTACGAGGACGAGGTCGCCGCCGACCCGCGGGTGGACCGGCTGCGCGCCGCAATGGTGTGCGTGGAGAACAAGCAGTGGAGCCGCGATTACCTCGATCCCGCCAAGCGCTCCGCCGTCAACGCGGTGCAGGTGTTCTTCAAGGACGGCTCGAAGAGCGCAAAGGTGGCGGTCGAGTATCCCATCGGGCACCGGCGCCGCCGCAAGGAGGGCATCCCCCTGCTCGAGGCCAAGTTCCGGAGCAACCTCGCCCGCCGGCTCTCTCCCAAGCATCAGCAAGCTATCCTCGATCTCACCCGCAGCCAGGAACGCCTGGAGGCGACGCCGGTCAATGAGTTCGTGGATCTCTTCGTGATTTAGATCGAAACCGCAGATAAACGCGGATCAAAAAAAGGCGGCTGAGTGGCACGCGACCCGTTCAAGGCGCTCAAGGAATTCAAGCTCGCCTCCGGCAAGGCCGGAAAATACTATGCGCTCGCCGCGCTCGAGCAGGCCGGGCTGGGCAAGGTCTCGCGCCTGCCGGTCAGCCTGCGCATCGTGCTCGAGTCGCTTGCGCGCAACTGCGACGGGAAGCGCGTCACGGAAGCGCACGTCAGGGCATTGGCCGCCTGGCAGCCCAACGCGCCGCGCACCGTGGAGATACCGTTCGTGCTCGCGCGCATCCTCTTGCAGGATCTTACCGGCTTCCTGACCCTTAACGACTTCGCTGGCATGCGCGCCACCGCGCGCCGACTCAACGCGGACCCCACGCGCATCGAGCCCAAGGTGCACGTCGATATCGTGGTGGATCACCAGGTGGAAATAGACGTTACGAACTCGCCGGACGCGGTGCGGCGCAACCTGGAGCACGAATACAGGAGAAACGGCGAGCGCATCACGCTCCTCAAGTGGGCCAAGCAGGCGTTTTCCGGCATCCGCGTGGTGCCTCCCGGGAACGGCATCGTGCACCAGGTCAACCTGGAGTACCTCGCGCGCGGCGTGTGGGAGAAGGACGGCGTTTATTTTCCCGACACCCTGGTCGGCTCGGACTCGCACACGCCCATGGTCAACGGCATCGGCGTGCTGGGCTGGGGCGTGGGCGGCATCGAGGCCGAGGCCGGGATGCTGGGCGAGCCGATCTGCTTCCTGACACCCGACGTGGTCGGCGTGCACATGACCGGCCGGTTGCGCGAGGGCGTCACCGCCACCGATCTCGTGCTCACGGTCACGGAACTGCTGCGCCGCTCCAAGGTGGTCGGCAAGTTCGTCGAGTACTTCGGAGAGGGCGCGTCGTCGCTCTCCCCCACCGACCGCGCGACGGTCGCCAACATGGCTCCCGATTACGGCGCTACCGTCGGCTTTTTCCCAGTGGACGAGAAGACGATCGACTATTTCCGCATCACCGGGCGCGACCCGGCGCTGGTGGACGCGATCGAGCGCTACTGCAAAGTGCAGGGACTATTCGGCATCCCGCGCAAGGGCGACATCGACTACTCGCAGGTCGTCGAGATGGATCTCTCAAAGGTCGTGCCGAGCGTCTCCGGTCCGAGGCTGCCGCAGCAGCGCCTGGACCTCGCCGGCATCAAGGCCCGTTTCGCCGAGCTGTTCTCCAAGCCGGCCGCGGAGACCGGGTACGGCAAGGCGGCGGCCGACCTTGGCAAACGTTTCGCGACCACGCGTGCCGGAATGGACGTCGGCCATGGCGATGTGCTGATCGCCGCCATCACTTCCTGCACCAACACCTCCAACCCCAACCTGCTGCTCGGCGCCGGGCTGCTCGCGAGAAAAGCCGTCGAGAAAGGCCTGAAGGTGCACCCGCGGGTGAAAACCTCGCTCGCGCCCGGGTCCAAGGTCGCGACGGCCTACCTGCGCGACGCCGGATTGCTGCCGTACCTGGAGCAGCTCGGCTACGGCGTGGTCGCCTACGGCTGCACCACCTGCATGGGCAACTCCGGGCCCCTCGATGCCGCCATCGAGGAAGCCGTGGTCAAGAACGATCTCATCGGCTGCGCCGTGCTTTCGGGCAACCGCAACTTCGAGGCGCGCATCCACAACAGCATCAAGGCCAACTTCCTGATGAGCCCGCCGCTGGTGGTGGCCTTCGCCATCGCCGGGACGGTGAACATCGACGTCACGCGCGAGCCGCTCGGCATGGGAGCCGACGGCAAGCCGGTCCATCTCAAGGACATTTGGCCGAGCGACGCCGAAATCAACGCCGCGCTCAAGTTCGCGAACAACGCGCAGAATTTCCGGCGCGCATACGGTGATGTGATGGTGGCCAGGGACCTGTGGGACGCGGTCCCCGAGCGCAAGGGCGCGTTCTACGAATGGGACCCCGCCTCCACCTACATTGTCGAGCCGCCATTCTTCGCCGGCTTCGGCATGAAATCCGGGAAAGTCGCGAACATCATCGGCGCCCGCGCGCTCGCCGTTTTCGGCGATTCGCTCACCACCGAGCACATCAGCCCGGTCTCGGCCATCACGCCCGGCTCGCAAGCTGGCCGCTGGCTGCAGGGCAAAGGCGTCAAGACAGCCGATTTGAGCAGCTTCGGCGCGCGCCGCTGCAATCACGAAGTCATGGTGCGCGGCACCTTCGCCAACCTGCGCATCAAGAACCTGATGGCGCCCGGAAGGGAAGGCGGCTATACCGTGCATCAGCCGAGCGGCGAAGCCATGAGCATATTCGACGCGGCGGAGCGCTACCGGAAGGCAGGCGTGCCGCAGGTGATACTGGCGGGCGAGGAGTACGGCACCGGCTCCTCGCGCGACTGGGCTGCACGCGGCCCGTATCTGATGGGCGTCAAGGCGGTGATCGCGCGCGGCTTCGAGCGCATCCACCGCTCCAACCTGGTCGGCATGAGCATCGTGCCCTGCCAGTTCGAGGAAACCGATTCCGTGGCATCGCTGGGCCTCGACGGCACCGAGACCTTCGACATCCTCGGGCTCGACGGCTCCCTCCACCCGGGCCAGGAAGTGACGCTCGTCATCCACGGCAAGGGCGGCGCCCGGAAGGTGCCCGTGATCCTGCGTGTCGATACGGAGATCGAGGTCGAATACCTCAAGCACGGTGGCATTATGCAGTACGTTTTGCGCGGCCTCCTGGCGGCCGCGTAAAACGCACAGGATTTACGAGCGCA